>JAGOEF010000295.1 GCA_017997855.1 Bacteroidales bacterium | reverse complement strand
ATATTATACAGTCCTTTACTATTGGGAAAATAGCTCATGATTGGAGCTGTTAACGAAGCGCCATCATCGGTATAGGATTTAATACAAACGCCATTAACATCGAAAATCGGTCCTGCGTTCACAAGCCATTGTCCTTTATTGTTGTACAATGTACTTCCCCACCAGGGATACACCGATTGTTTGTTGGTTTTGGGGTCTACTTCCAGGGCAGCATATTCCCATTCGGCTTCGGTTGGCAAACGGAACGAAGGATACAGATAACATGCATAATTTGAGTTTACCGAATCAGCTAAAAAAGCATGCGTCGAAAAATAATATGATTTTTGCTTGAGTATTTTCTTCGAAATAAGAATATCCTCGTTCAAACGATCGGTGCGCCATTGGCAGTAGGCCATTGCCTGATTCCAGCTAACACCGGCAACCGGGTAGTTATCGTAGGCAGGGTGTTGAAAATACAAGCGACTGAAGGGTTCGTTATAAGAATACCGAAAATCGTTGACCCAGCACAGGGTATCAGGGTATATTGGAATACCTATCATACCTGTATCTGCATCAGGATAATTATAAATTAGCTTGTCGGTATTGAGCATGTTTTTATAAATAAATCGCTGTTCATCAGCAAAATATAAATTTCCATTGAGTAACGAATCATTCCAGTCAACAGGAATTGCTTCGTTATAATGACCATTGGGCAGACAGCGCTCAGGGTAGTGTGATGCAAGTATATCCATCGCTGTTCTCATGGTTACCCAAGAGGTAAAAGCCCTGTATTC
This sequence comes from Bacteroidales bacterium, assembly GCA_017997855.1. The sequence goes on along the minus strand of JAGOEF010000295.1, from coordinate 2,473 downwards.
ACTATTTGACACTTCGTGATTGCTGATAAAAAAGGCATCAACACTTACACGACGGGGAACATTACCAAGCAGCAGACAGGTATCGTTGGCAGTGGCAGTGATATAATGCTCCAAACGGTTCATTACAAAGGTGCCTGCAGGTACAAACGTCATTCCATCGAACTGCTTTCGGGCATTTCGGGGAAGTTTTTTATAGGTTTGTTCTGCCGGTTTTGCATCAGCTTTTTCAGATGTAGCATTGTAGTTCCATCCGGTCGTCTGCGCATTGAGATGTGCGAGAAATGCTGTAAGACACACTAAAAGCAATGCGATGAAGATTCTTTTCATTTTACTCGATTTTGGTATAAATATACAATATTCTATTTTAACTTAGATTCCTGACATTTAATTTCTATTTCAAAAAGTGCATCTTGAAATCGTTACTAATTTTCACCCAATTTGTTACTAAAAATAACATTGATTTAAACAATATGATTTATGGGTTTGTTATTTTTGTGCGACGATGCATTAAAAACAAGAATACAATGAATACGCTTATTGTTTACGCAAACTATAAAAATCACAGCCTGAACTTTGCCATTAAAGAAATTCTGGCCAATACACTGCACGAGAATGGGCACGAGGTTGTGGTTCGCGACCTGTATAACATTCGCTTTAACCCGGTGTTAACCCGGAAAGACCTTGAGATGATTGACCAGCAGATGTATCCACCCGATATAATGGAAGAACAGCAATACATCAAAAGAGCCGATTTGATTTGTTTTGTGTACCCCATCTGGTGGTCTGGCATGCCGGCTATTCTGAAAGGCTATATCGAAAGGGTGTTTGTCGACGGCTTTGCTTTTGAATATGAGAACGGGAAACCCAGACCTTTGCTTCATGGGAAAAAGGTAATGTTGTTTAATACCACGGGGTCAAAGATTGTTTTCGCCAGCGAAGAAGAACGTAAAGCATTAAGTTTAATAACCGAGAAATCGATTTTTAACTTTTGCGGGATGGAAGTTGCAGGACATCATTATTTTCATGCAGTGTCGGTGGTTGATGCTGCAACGCGCAATCAATACCTCGAAACGGTAAAGAACATCGCGAAAAGTATTTAACAATGTGAATAAAACCGCGTTTACTCACAGCGGTATGTGAATATCTATCCTTAATTTTGAAAATATCTGTTCGAAGCAAAGTATATTTTTGCTGTAACCTATCGTACTGATGAAAGCTGTTTTAAAGAAAATATGGCAGGTGGTATTCCGGCTGATAAAAAACAAATATTTGTTCAGTATTGTGTTTTTTATTCTTTGGATCGGACTTTTCGATACCTATAACCTTCTGGAACGCTCTGCTCGAATTAATGAACTCAAGAAATTGCGGCAGGAAAAAGAGTTTTTTATCAAGGAAATTGCAGAATACAACCGTCAGATAGCAGAATTATTTTCGGATAAGAAAAACCTTGAAAAATTTGCCAGGGAGCAATACCTGATGAAAACCGAAAACGAAGATGTTTTTATTGTAATCGAAACTGAATAGTTAGTTCCATTCGGGATCTTCCGGAAAATTCTTCCAAATGTCGTAGCGACTTCCTGCATATCCCAGCGAACGCTCCCACAAATTATTGGCATCGCTGAAAACGAAATGGTCGTCAACATCGGTTACAAGCCATGAGTTTTCGTTGAGTTCGCTTCTTAACTGACCAAAATCCCATCCTGAATAGCCAATAAAAAATTTAATCTTATCATCGGTGATAAAACCGTGTTTATACAATTCGACCATCTGCTCGTAATCGCCACCCAGATAGACCGAACCAAAAATGCGTTTACTGCCGTGAATCATATCGCCATACTGATGCAGCCAGAAAAGTACATCGTTTTCGACCGGACCTCCAATGTATAATTCAGCGTTTGTATTTTCGAAATCCGACATTACCTCGCCCACTTTCATTCCCGAATGATGGTTCAAAATAAGACCGGCATGTGCGTTCCGGGTATCGTCGGTGAGCAAAATAACACTTCTGCCGAACAAAAAATCGGGCAACAGGGGTTCAGCAATTAATGCCCTGCCTTTTTGCGGCAACACATTATTCGATTTAATTTTTAATAATTCGATGTTTAAATCCATAGTTCATTAAAACAACATTACAAATATCGCATTTTTTTGCTTGCAAATAATATTTTTTCATCCTATTTTTTAGGTTTCTTAACCCTATTCTAAGTTATTTCATCTAATTAATAAAATATGTTATAACATTTGTGTAATAAATCAGTTATATTTGCAGAGAAAAATATTTCTCTTTTTCATGGTTGATTGGGGTTAGTATGAGAGGTTTGCGGCACCCAGCTGCAGCCTCTCTTTACTTTTTAGGCAGGTTTAAGTTTCTCGATACGCTCAATCAACTGCTGGTAGTAGGATTTCGATATTTTACTCCGTGATTTCTCGATAAAGGTCAGCAACTTTTGGTACTCGCCCTGCGAAATAATTT
>JAGOEF010000294.1 GCA_017997855.1 Bacteroidales bacterium | reverse complement strand
CGAAGGAAGACCCTATTTACTGTGTGTGATGACCCTGGGAACCGATTTTGATAAATTGGTAAAGATTATTTCTGATATTTCAGCCTTGACTTATAATGAGATATCTAAAAGTTCTGATTGAAAACAGGTTTTAATTCAAGCCTTACTCCTCGGAGAAATGCTTGCTCAGCCTTCGGTAGTTCGAAAACACCTTGGCACGCGAAATGAATCCCACATATTTCATATCGTCGTCAACCACCGGAAGGTTGTAGTTGCCCGATTCCTGAAATTTTTCGGCTACCGTTTCAACCGTTTCGTTAACATTCACCAGAGGCTCGGGCATAAACATCAGGTCGCTCACATAGGTTGTGTCGTATAATTCCTGCTTAAACATGATGTGCCTGATGTGGTCGAGGAACACAATCCCTTCGAGTTTGCCGTCATCGTCAATCACCGGATAAATATTACGGGTGGAACGCTCAATGGCATGTACCAGTTCGTGCATCGTGTTGCCGCCCTTTACACAGATGAAATTCGTTTCAATCAGTTGGTCAACTTTCAGCATCGACAGAACCGCCTTGTCTTTGTGGTGGGTTACCAGTTCGCCGCGCCGCGCAAGCTGGTAGGTGTAGAGCGAATTGGGCATAAACAGTTTGGTAATCAGATAGGAGGCTGTCGATACCAGCATCAGCGGGATGAACAGTGAGTACCCACCGGTTATTTCAGCAATGAGGAAGATTGCGGTAAAGGGTGCATGAATTACTCCGGCAATCGTACCGGCCATACCTACCAATGCCATATTCGTGTAAGAAACTTCGAAGCCCAGCCACCTGCTGACCTGTGCAACAAATAAACCCAGGTTAGCCCCCAGAAACAACGAAGGAGCAAATATCCCGCCAACGCCACCTGCTCCAAAAGTCACGGCTGTAGCAAAGGCTTTCAGCAGCAGCACGAGCAGAAATACACCAATGATTACCGGAATGTGATTCGAAATGGAATAATAAAAAGTATTGTCGAACAAAACATCCGTGTTGCCATGCAGGCTCGAGTTAATAATTTCATATCCTTCGCCATACAGCGATGGGAATAAAAAAATCAGAACACCAAGGATGATACTCCCGGTAACAAAACGCTTTATCCAGGAATCAATTTTCCCGAAAAAATGATGACCCCAAATATATACTTTCGAAAAATAGACCGAAAGAAAAGCAGCCAATATGCCCAGCACCAAATAGAAAGGAATATCCCGCATGAAAAAAGGATCGATCTTCTCAACAAAGTAAATAACGTTATTTCCCAGGAACAGGTAGGAGGTAAGCACCGCCGACAACGAAGCCAGCAGCAGGGGTATGAGCGACGACATAGTGAGGTCGAGCATGATTACCTCGAGCGCAAACACAATGGCAGCTACCGGTGCTTTGAAAATGGCAGCCATAGCTCCGGTGCATGCACATCCCAGCAACAGAATTATTTGTTTTTGTTTCAGATGAAACAGGGTTCCGATATTGCTGCCAATAGCCGAGCCGGTAGCAACAATAGGTCCTTCGAGACCCACCGAACCACCAAAACCAACCGTAAGTGCACTGGCAATCACATGCGAAAACATATTGTGTTTTGGTATTTTTCCTTTTTGCGTTGCCTTGCTGCGCAATACCATGGCTATACCGGGTGATAGCTTCTCGCGGATAATATAACGGGCAAACAACACCGCAAGGAGTATCCCTATGGCAGGAGCAATAATAAACAGATAGTTTTCGCTGGCAGCGGGAAACCATTTAACAACCAGCAAACGGATAAAGTGAACCGAGTTTTTAAGCACTACGGCAGCCAGCCCAACCGAAACACCGGTAAGCATGGCCAAAACCATCATAAAGCTTTGGTCCGACACATTGCGCATGCGCCAGATGAGAAACTTCTTCAGCAATTGGTTTATTTTCTCCGTCTTCATCGTTCCGACTAAAAACAACTGACAAATGTAGCAATTGTTATGAATTTTAATAGCATGGTCTTCCTAATTGTCACAACTTTCCACCAACATTATGTTGATACAAAAACACCTGATGGGTTTTGCCTGTCAGGTGTTTTGTGCCCAGGCTCCTTCGATGAACCTGACTTATTCCGACTGCCCGGTTATTTTGCTTTTCCTTTTACGCAACGAACAGGGAAGCCCACTTTCTTATTGATATCTATTTTACGAACATCGGGGGCATCGCTGAGGAATATAATGAACCACGATTCGCTTTCGTTCGATTCTGAATTCAACCAGATATAGCCTATTCTCCCGCCATTGTCGTATTCACCCCAGCTGTAGCGCAAACCGGTTGATTTGGCTCCAAAACCGGTGGAATTATTGGCTGATGGGCTGTTTCCGGGGGTTCCGGGTTCTTCGCTTTCGCCCCATCCCGAAGTTGATGCGAGCGATTTTGCCAGATTGTCGGCGTTGCCATCGAGCGAATATCCGGCTTTGTGCAGGTAGTTTTTAAAGATTTCCCAATCCGATTCGGTGGGTACACGCCAGCCTTTCGGACACAGCTTGCCGGTTTTTACCGCGTGCCAGTTGTAAAGTGCTCCTATCGAACCGGCGAAGTTTTCGTTATCGTCGTAATAGCAAAAAGCACCACTGGTAAGCTCTGACCATTTGGTTGCATCATCAATATATTTTATGGCACTTCCATCGTTGTAGGTTTTTGTCCGCAGGTTCTCGGCCATCCACACCTGTTTACCGAGTTTTACGGTTTTATACAGGTTTCCGTCGTTGTCTTTAATTGTTTTTTGAGCAGATAACGGAAAAGCTATCAGGAAACATGCTGCAAATACCATCAGACTGATTGATTTCATAATATTCGGTTTATTGGTTAATTGTTAACAAAGTTATATGTTTCAATTTAATTATCATAGGGTGTGCATAAAATTTATCAGTACAATATGCTAACCGATTTGCCGTATCTAAGCCAAATCAGCGGCCCAGAATCACATCGCAGGCTTTTTCGATGATGCTGTCGATACCATTATCTTCAGCAACGGGATCCATGTCGGTTTCAATATCGGGAGGAACGCCCAGTTCGTGACAGATTCCGGCAGGAGAGAGTATCATACTTCCGGCATAGTGCATCTGCCAGCCATTGGGCAATTCGCTGCCAATGGGAAGGCCCAGACCGCCACCGGTGGAATCGCCAATTACTGTGACATTGGGGAGTTCCTGCATTACAATCGAAAAAATAGAACCTGCCGAATAGGTTTTGCGGTTGGTGAGCACACATACCGGTTTGTTCCAGTAGCT
>JAGOEF010000293.1 GCA_017997855.1 Bacteroidales bacterium | reverse complement strand
AACCAATCGGATAGTCGGTCCTGTTGTCCCCCGCCAGCGGATTGTCAACGAATCCGTAATTACAAAAAACGAAAAAGGCGGAATTACGCTCGAACAAAAACCTTAGTTCGCTATTCAGATAAGCATAGGTTCCGGCTATAATTGAGTTCTCATCGAAACCCCGCAGATTTTTCAACCCACCTGTTAAAAACAATTCGTTTTCGAAAAGTTGCGATCCATAAATGCCACCGGCCGTAAGCGATTGCAGGAATGTGATTCGGTTTGCCAGCGGAATATAGAATTTAAAGTCTCCCATGAACTTTATCAGAAACCGGCTGCTGCCTGTAGCGCCTGACCCTGCATTCCTGAGTCCTGCCGATGCTTCGGCGTTGACTGAGTAACCCTTTCGTGGATTGTACAAATAATCGACACGGGAATTCACCAATCCGAGACCCATCAGTGATGTATTTACATCTCCAGAATTTGACGCCAGTTGCTGGTCGGTATTCCCCAGAGGAAACGACGAAAAATACTCGTAATATAAATTGATACCATTACTGGCATTCAACAGGTATCGTACACCGGCCCGTGTTCTGGTGCTTATGTAGGTACTGTCTTGCTTCTGGAGATCAAATGCAGCCTGAATTCCAATCCGGCTGTTCAGAAAATATGGATAATACACGGCCGTTTGTAATTGCTGGCTTTGTGCCTGATAGCGGAGCCATTTCAGCGACATATTTTCGCCACGTCCGGTCAGATTTTCCAGAAATAAATCTACATCGCCGGTTAATAGCAGTTTTCCGGTATTTCGGTTGTCGGGTAAAAAACCAATAACGCCGCTGAAAGTCGATGTTTTTTTGTGTGAAAGGTAAAGGCTGATGTCGCAGCTTTTTTGGTCAAAGGCCAATTCAGGGGGTTTATTCAGGGTGAGAAATCCTATATTCCTGAGGTTGACATCCATGCGCTTGATATAGTTCTCGGAATAGGCTGTGCCGGGTTTAAAATTGAGGTAAAGATTGAGAAATCTGGGTTTAACGCCATGATTGCCTTTAAGAATCAGACTGTCGAAAACTATATATTCCCCCGGCTCAATCAATACCGTTGCCGATAGTCTGCCGTTATTTTCGCTGATACTGTCGAATCGGGCACTGCAGAAAGGATAACCAAGGTTTTCGTAATATTCTACGATGTTTCGAAGGCTTTGCTCATTTTCGGCTTCCCCGGGATTTCTTCTTTCAATATTTTTCGGCTTAAATCTCAATGGCACACTGTCGTCTAAAACGGTGATGGTGAGTTGCTCCCACGAAAATCGTTTGCCTGTAACCAGCCATGCAGTTACTTTACCTTCGGTTACACGGATGCTATCGTAGCCGGTTGCCAGATATGAACGCGAAATAAAGTGATTTTTGTTTTTTTCAAGATATAAAATCAGCGAAGCCGAGTCAGAAACCATTTTTTCATCGTAAAGCCGATAAGTACCAGCCTCAGTTTCGGTTTGAAATATCCTGACGTGAATCGGATTTTGCTGCGCGGCCGAAAAAAGTGGTGCCAGAATCCAGGGCAGCCAGATCAATGCTGTACGAATTGCGGCGCCGGTTTTCATGATTGATCTCAATGAATATAGCGAAGTGAACCCAACGCAGGGTCAAAGGAAATCTGAATCTTTTTATTCCCTGTAATTTTACTGTCGAGCCAGTTGAGAATCCCCATTTGAGCAACATTGTAAATGCCATTATACAGTATTGTATCCCCCATACTTATTTTAACCTCAGCTTTCCCGGGAATACGGTAGTAAAAACCGGTGCGTTTTGGATTTAACTCATTTTGTTTTTTATAAAACTGGGATGCATCATCGTTAATTCCCAGATTTTTAACCACCACACAGACCTGATTGGCATCCTCGATTTTTTCGAACGAAACACCACGGGTTTCCGATATCCAAAATAAAATGGTGTTCTGATCATCGTTACGTGGCACATAATAAACCTTGAAAGTTTCGCTTCGACTGGTTGACTTTCCAATAAACAGAGACAAATATTTTTCTTCCAGTTTGTTCAGCTCATCAACCATAATGCTCATGGCTGCTCCGTCGCTTGTATTTTCGTCCCCTGCAGTAATCAGTTGAAACCGTTGTTTACGGGTTTTGATGATGAAATTGGCAGCTTCTTCGGCTTTTTGCTCAATATCCTTACTGGTTATGCGGGTGTTGATAACGGGTATTTTCTGATACACCGAATCGGTTTTTATTACACGGTAGGTGGTATCTTTAATGTCGGTAAAATTGCGTTTTACGGTATAGTCGGTAAAAACAACATCGTTAATCTGTTGAGAGAAACCAATTGTTGAAGCAGGTTCGGCCTCGTTAGGCCCTGTTTCCTCAGGAACAAGATTTATCCCCTGCAAGATGCCATTTTTGCTTAAACTGAGGCTCATGTTGTGTTTAGTAAAATCGCCGCACAGCATAAAAGCGGCATCCGGGTCGGGCTGACTTAAGGTATTGAAATTGATGGCTTCAATTTCGTAGGTTTCGTAATCGGCAAGCGAAACCCCGGCAATCGAAAGGTATTTTTCGGCATAACCGGCATATGGCCCCGCAACAAAACTGGTATGCTTCACTGTGAATTCAATCTCGAATACTGTACGGGGAAGATTATAAATGATACCGTTCTTTTTGATCTGGGTATCACTGTTTTTTAATGGAATAACATGCAGTTTCGGTGAGCACGAAAATAGTAACACCGATACCGCAATGATTAACAAGGATTTTGTTTTCATCGTAATTCGTTTATAAAGTTAAATGCAGCACCCAACCCATCGGCAATGTCTCCGGCTATCAGTGCCTCCTGCGAGCTTTTTAACAAGGCCAGATCGCCACTCAGCCCATGCAGAAATACTCCGGCAATTGCAGCATCACCGGGTTTGTAATGCTGTGCTAATAACGAAAGAATCACACCGCTTAGTACATCGCCCGACCCGGCTGTGGCCATACCCGGATTTCCGGTACTGTTAAAATAACAGCTGCCATCGGGTAGGGTAGTGGCAGTACATGCTCCTTTTCTGACGATTATTATTTTATATTGTTGCGATAACCGACGTTGCTTTTCGAGTTCAGTAAACGAATTTTCCGCCTTGCCAAAAAGCCGTCTGAACTCGCCCGGGTGTGGTGTTAAAATCGAATTTTCGGGAAGCTTGTCAAGCAATTCGCTGTTTAAGGCAATGATATTCAACGCATCGGCATCGAGCAATAAGGGTTTGTTTGAGTTTGCAATCAGGTTTATCAGC
>JAGOEF010000290.1 GCA_017997855.1 Bacteroidales bacterium | reverse complement strand
TTTCGTAACTTTGAGCCCTGCGCTAAAAATATCAGCGACTCTGCAAAAATCGGCCAGGGAACAATTATTCAGCCGGGAGTTTTTATCGGCAACCATGTTACTATAGGCGAAAACTGCATCATACATACCAACTTCAGCATCTACGACCATACCATAATAGGCAATAAAGTCATTATTCAATCCAATGCCGTTATCGGCGGTGATGCCTATTATTTTAAGCGGAGGCCCACCCATTATGAAAAAATGGAATCGTGCGGCAGGACTATCCTCGAAGATGATGTGGAGATTGGAGCGCTTTGTGCTGTTGACAAAGGTGTTTCCGGCGATACCATTATCGGAAAAGGGACCAAGTTAGATAATCATGTGCAGATAGGTCATGATACGCATGTAGGCAGACATTGCCTTATTGGCGCACATTCGGCCATTGCCGGCGTAACCACCATCGAAGACGAAGTGTGTATCTGGGCGCAGGTGATGGTGAACAAGGATATTACCATTGGCAAGGGAGCAGTACTGCTGGCTACTTCCGGCGTGGACAAGTCCTTGGAAGGCGGAAAGGTTTATTTTGGTTCGCCGGCTGTTGAAGCCAGAAAAAAATGGCGCGAAATCGTAACCTTACGGAAAATGGCTGAAAATTATAAGGAATAAAAAATCATCACCCTCGGGTGATTTTTTTTGCCCTATGTTATGAAAGTAGATGCATAACGCTATGGAAAATAATAAATTTATAAAATATTCCAACATCCGTATCAATTATAAAATATGGATGGCCGGCGAAACAGGCGATGCCATTATTGATGACGATAAGTGGCAGATGCTTATTTCTATCCGTCAATTAGGTTCGCTGAAAGCCGCCGCGGATCAGCAAAAGATAAGCTATCGCAAAGCCTGGGGCGATATTCGCAGGATGGAGGCCATACTGGGATTTCAACTGGTGGAAAAACACCGCGGAGGCAAGTCGGGGGGCGTAACTTTCCTCACAGAAGAAGGACTGAGGCTGACCGAAGCCTATGTGCAATTTCGGGCCGATTTCCAGCGAAACGTGGATCACATCATAAAAGATTTTAAAAAGTTGTTGAAGAAAGGCTGATTTCCGGATGAAAATATTTGTGGGCATCGACGATACCGATAATGCGGATAGCAAAGGAACCGGCTTCAGGGCACGGCAACTGGCATCAATGATTTATGAAGCCGGCCTGGGGAAAGTTTCGGGAGTTACCCGGCACCAGCTTTTTGTAAATGAAGCTATCCCATATACTTCGCACAATAGCTCGGCTTGTATCGTGTTGTCGGCCGAACCGGAAAACTTGAAAACAATCATTGAATTATCGGCAAAATACCTTTTGGAACATGCCGCCGAAGGCTCCGACGCCGGATTGTGCGTTTGCACCGAAGAACATATCACGGATGAGTTGGTAGCTTTTGGGAAACGCGCCAAATGCGAGGTGCTGACTATGGATACTGCCAGACAACTGGCAAAAAAACTAAAAATATTTCTGGAAGGTTATACAGGTACCAAACAGGGGATAATAGGCTCTCTGGCTGCGGTGGGGCTTCATGCAGGCGGTAACGACGGGCGCTTTCTGCAGACAAAAGGAATGAGAGAGATATTCGGATCATATACCGCCAAAGAGATACTTGAGATTACCGGGGTGGGAAAAATTATATCTGCAGAAAATCAAATTCTTGTTAACTTTGAAAAAATTTTTCTTACCGATTGGTGGCGCCCTGTATTGCAGCAAAATCAGGTGGTATTGTTCGTTGAACCAGTAAATAATAAGGATTATGAATACATTGTTATCTCCAAAGACCGTATCAAAAGCATTTCCAACTAAGGTAATCATTACGATTGCCGAAATCATATTGCTGCTTGGTATTGGTGCGCTGGGCGTTGTGCTCCACGCCAGATTTCGTTTTCCGCTTCGTATTCCCGGGCATTGGGGCGTGGTATATATGGCCTTGGTATTTTCGGGCCGGCTGTTCTCAAAAAAACCTTATGCATCCAGTCTCTCCAGTGTCGGAGCGGCATCCATGCTGCTCTTGCCCCTAGGCTTTTCCAATCCTTTTATGCCCGTACTGTATGTGCTGCCGGGTTTTTTAGTGGATGTCTTTTATAAGTTGTTCAGCGCAAAAAACAAAACGGTGGTTTTTACTGCACTGGTAGCAGGACTGGCTTATATGACCATACCGCTCATAAGGATTATTATTTCGTTGACAACAGGCGTGGCCTTTGGTTCTTTTTTGTCCGGATTTTATTTCCCGCTTATCATGCACTTTGTGTTTGGCGCCTGCGGAGGATTGATAGCCCTCGGATTTTTCGTACTGATAAAAAAATATTTTAAACAATAACGCTTTTGCATGAATTATAGAAAACAAAAGCTTTGGTGTATAGGTAAATTGCACATCATAACACAAAAAAAGTTGTTTGTGTTACTGGTAATTATTGTTTTGGCTTTTATCTCATCCTGCCGGAAAAAGGATGGCATTCCGCCCTCAATCATGCTTGGAACAACGTCGGGATTCATCTGCAATGATACCATAATGCCTGCAGGAACTAATTTTTTTGTAAGGATCATTGCTCAAAAAGGAGATGAAAATATTACCAATCTTGTGATAAAAAATTATCACGACGGACAACAAACAATATTGTTTGATACCGGTGTGAACAACGAAACCCTGGATATTTCGAAAATCCTCACCAAAAACGTATATCAAAACGAAACTTTTACCTTTATGGTCATTGACAAAAAAGGGGAAAATGCCTCAGTTTCGTTTACCGTAAGTATAGACAGCAGTGCCGGTTATCAGGTGGTAAAAGTTTTCAACGGCGTAGTGCTGGGCGCACAGAAATGTATTACGGCAGGCAGCTTTATGAGCCTTGCCAGCGGCCATGTCTGGTTTCAGGCCGACGCTTGCACTATTCCCGATACGATTGAAATGCTTTATTATTACGACTCAACCGGCGATGCCAATACTATATCTTCTGCCAATGCAAACATCGGCTCATTTATTTATCCAGGGGCCACCAGCCCCATCTATTGGCCTGTGCGGAATGAAACCAAATTTTACAAAACGGCTTATTCCCTTGCCGACTTCAGTGCGATTGTTAATGATAGTTTGTTGCTGGCGGCATATAGCGAAATTAATGCCAAACGAAAAGCCAAAAATCTTGTTGCCGGAGATGTATATTCATTTAAAACCGTACATACCAAATATGGGATGTTTGCCGTGGAACAGGTAACCGGTGCCGACTCGGGAACCGTACGATGC
>JAGOEF010000291.1 GCA_017997855.1 Bacteroidales bacterium | reverse complement strand
TATGCCCTGATTAACATGCGCAAACTGATTGAAGAAAACCAGATTACCCTGACCCGCTGACCCGTTTTCATGCAATACATGCTGTTGTTTCGATAACGGCATTTTTTTTGCAGAATCCTGCATTCGGTAATACATAGTTTATATCTTTGAAAAAAAATATTATGAAAAAACTTATCATCATTGTTGCCCTGGTGGGATTTGCAGGATTACCTGCTTTGCATGCACAGCAAAACGCCGAAGATATCATCGATGTTTTTTTCGATACCTTCAAGGTCGATATGAATAAGGCCATCGATTACCTGTTCTCGACCAACGAACTGATAGCCCCAAATCAGGATGGTATCAGAAGTATCAAAGAGCGGCTCGAAGTATCTCGCAAATTACTGGGCAACTACTATGGATACGAACTTATGAAATTAGAGTATGCAGGCGATTCCTACCGCAGATACACCTATATGTTGCGTTACGACCGTCAGCCGGTAAAAATTATTATTGTCATGTACAAGCCCAATGATAAATGGAAAGTGCAGAATTTGAATTTCGAAGATAAAATGGAAGAATCCTTTGAGACCGCTCACTAGTAAGCCGAACCAGATAAAAAAAAGCGCCCTATATCTGTAAGGCGCTTTTTTTATAGTACCCGAAGCCGGAATCGAACCGGCACGACCGTTGCTGGTCATTGGATTTTAAGTCCAACGCGTCTACCTATTCCGCCATTCGGGCAACATGTCAAAAGAACTGACAATAAAAAAGAGCGAGAGACGGGACTCGGACCCGCGACCCCGACCTTGGCAAGGTCGTGCTCTACCAACTGAGCTACTCTCGCTTGTGAGGTGCAAAATTAAAGCTATTTTTTTATCCACCAAATATTTTGTCAGATTTTTTTATTACATCGCATTTGTTTGAAATTCAATTATTTACATTCTCGCATCAATGTAAAACCTCTTTAGGTGACCTCAATAAATTGTAAGTTAAACGAAAATTATTTTTGCAATTTCATCAAAATTTTGCATTTTTGATACTGCAATAATGAATGATATGCCGTACAAAGAAAAAGAAATCGAAAAATTATATTTTTCAATCAGCGAAGTAGCTGCCATGTTTGATGTCAATGCATCGCTAATAAGGTTCTGGGAGAAGGAATTCGAAATAATTAAGCCTTTTAAGAATAAAAAGGGAAATCGTTTATTTACAAAAAAAGACATCGAAAACTTTCATCTGATTTACCATCTGGTAAAAGAGCGGGGAATGACACTTGCCGGTGCAAAGAAGAAAATACGCGAGAATAAGGATGACGTTGACCGTAATTTTGAAGTGGTAAGCAAGTTGAAAGAAATCAAAAGTTTGCTGACCGAGATACGCGACACCTTGTAATTATACGGTGAGTACAAGTGTCAGGGCAGCTGTTCCACACTTATAAAAATCATGAAGAATGAAAATAATAGAGCTTCTTAAAATAATCGAAGACTTCGCCCCATTGCAATATCAGGAGAGTTACGATAATTGCGGCTTGCTGGTAGGGAATCGTGAATCAGAAATTAAAGGCGTACTGCTCAGTATCGACATCACACCTGAAGTTTTGCAGGAAGCTTTTCAATCGGGCTGCAATCTGGTTATTGCGCATCACCCGCTAATTTTCAAACCCCTGAGCAAGCTAACGGGAAGCAACATGGTGGAAGAATGTGTTATTTATGCTGTAAAAAACGACATTGCCGTGTATGCAGCACACACAAATTTCGACATGGTTAAAGGCGGGGTTAGTTACCGGATGGCAGAGAAACTGGGTTTGGTAGATACACGATGCCTGATGCCGGCAAGTCAGGGATTACAAAAACTGATATGCTTTGTACCTGAATCGCATGCCGATGCAGTTCGCGAAGCCATGTTTGCCGGAGGTGCCGGAAATATTGGCAACTACGACCAATGCAGTTTTAATACAAGCGGTTTTGGAACTTTCCGCGCAGGCGATAATTGCAAGCCTTATGTTGGCAGCACCGGTGAAATGCACCGTGAACCGGAAATCAGAATCGAAACCATAGTACATAAGGCACACCTGCCCGGAATGATTCAGTCGATGCTGGCTGCACATCCTTACGAAGAAGTGGCATACGACATCATTCCGCTGGGCAATAGCGACCCATCATCGGGACTGGGCGTCATTGGCGAATTGCAGCAAACTATAACTGGAGCGCAGTTTCTCAGATTAATCAAAGATATATTTGGTTGCAGCACCGTGAAAAGCAATAAAATGTTGCCGGAAAATATCCGCAGGGTGGCTCTATGCGGTGGCAGTGGGGCATCGCTAATACCGGCTGCACTTGCTTCGAAAGCCGATGCTTTTATTACTGCCGAAATTGGCTTCCACCAATATTTTCAAGCTGAAGGAAAGTTATGGCTGCTCGATATCGGGCATTATGAAAGTGAACAATTTACAAAAGAGATTTTTTATGATTTACTTTCAAAAATAAATTCTACATTTGCAGTCCGTTTTTCAAATATTAATACGAATCCGATAAAATTTATCTGAAATGGTAAAAACAGCGCAAACGCAGGAAAATACAAGCCTCAGCATAGAGGATAAACTCCGGTATTTATATCAATTACAGCTCATCGACAGCAAAATTGACCAAATAAAAATGCTTCAGGGCGAATTACCCCTCGAAGTACAGGACCTCGAAGACGAAATTACCGGTCTGGAAACCCGAATTGGAAATTTCGAAAACGACATAAAAAACCTGAACGAGCAAATCACAGGTAAAAAAACCGAGATTCTGAGTGCACAGTCGCTTATTAAAAAATATGAGTCTCAGCAAATGAATGTTCGTAACAATCGTGAGTATGATGCGCTTTCGAAAGAAATTGAATTTCAAACCCTCGAAATAGAACTGTTCGAAAAAAGAATCAGAGAGTACAATATTGCCATCGAAAACAAAAACTTTGTTATCAAAGAATCGCTCGATCAGCTTGAAGAACGTAAACAGGATTTGCAACAAAAAAAGGCCGAACTCGAAGAAATTGTGAAAGAGAATTATAAAGATCAGCAACAATTGAAAGATGAGGCTGATAAAGTTGCAGCCTATATTGACTCAAGAACCCTCAATGCCTACTACCGTATCCGCAACAATGCCCGCAATGGCCTGGCTGTTGTAACCGTTGAACGTGATGCCTGCGGTGGTTGCTTTGCAAAGATTCCGCCCCAGCGCCAGTTAGATATCAATTCAAGAAAGAAAATCATTCCCTGTGAATTTTGTGGGAGGATTCTCGTTGATA
>JAGOEF010000292.1 GCA_017997855.1 Bacteroidales bacterium | reverse complement strand
GTTGATTTTCGTGTCAGGCTGCGATCTCTACATTGGCAAGCTGCAAAATGTAGTCGGATGCTGCCTGTGCTTGTGAGGCTGCTTGAATAACAAACTTGGTATCGTTTTTCATTACGCTGAGCCAGTTCTCAATATAGGCTGCGTTGTCGGTGATACGGCTCTCATAGCCCAGATAGGCAAGCATAAAAGCGGAGCTTAACTCGGCAATCAATTCTTCGAAAGCATATTCTTTCGTTCCGAATTTGTTCAGTATCGGGCGGTTCAGTCGGTGCGCTGCGCCTGTCCAATGCGATGCTTCATGGTACATCACCGATAAAAACGCTTCCTTGCTTACAAACTGCTTCGGCAAAGGCATATATATTTTGTCCTCTGAGGGTTTGTAATACGCTTCGTTTTGAGCATCAAACACAATCTCGGCTCCAATCTCCCGAATCATGCTTTCGGCTCGTTCGTCACGTTCTATATCGCTGAGTTGCTCCAGTTCATCCATGCGGTAAAACTCCTCCGGTAAACCTTCAACACAAGCCACGTTAAACACATTGTAGCTTTTCAGATACCCGATTTTTCGCAGGTTCAGGTGTTCGATGCTCTGCCCGTGCTGCAAGAGTTGTTCAACGGTGTGGGTGATGTTTCGTCCGGTATCTTCATCAATGTATATTATCGAAGTATAAACCACCATCGCTGCTTTGCTGCCTTTGATGATACGGGCGTTGTACTTCTCCATCTGCTTGAAAGTGAGCCAGTGGTTGCAGGGATATTGCCGTTTGCGCCGGATGAACGACAGCAGCAGTTGATTGATGCCATTGTACACATGCTTATTTACAATGTTTCGGGCGAACACTTCCCCCGACAGACTGTACCACGACTGCGAATAATCGCTTGCCTTGTGCTCCTCCAACAGTTCTATAATGGTGTTGGTGATGCGTTCGTATATCTCGTTGGTGTTCATGATTTGGAGGTTTTAACGATGACTAAATCAAGTTTCTTTATCAGGTGTTTCACTTCGTGATTTTTGGCAATCAGCAATTCAAGGTCGGACTGCTTCTTGGCTTTTGCCTTGTTGAATATGAATGATAGTATTTTCATGATGCAAAAAAATTAAGGGGCAGACCCGGGATGAACCGGACCTGCCCCGATGGTTTAGAACTCAATTTGGTTTTCAATCTCGGCAATTTTGCTTACCAGGGTGTTCTGAATGGTATCTACCACCTTGGCGAAAACTTCGGTGTTCGAGGTTTTAAACGTGTTGCCGTTCTCGTCTGTCAGCACGATGTTTTCGCTAAACTGGTTGGCTCCCACAACAAAAGCGGTTAGCTTCTTACGGCTTGCCTCAAGGCGTTCGCGTTTCTCAATCAGGGTTTTGAGGGTTTCCACCTTCTCAATTTTCTGTTCGAGGGTTAACACCGGTTTGGGTGGTGTTACGGTGAGGCTCTCGAACTGTTCTACCGGCTGCACCGGAGCGATTACCTGTACCGGTTCGGGTTGTTTTACTTCGGCAACAGCCGTTTCGGGTTTCACTTTGTCGATTGCGATTCCGGTTTTCGACACGATTGCAACGTCGTTTTGAGTTGCTTTTCCATTCTTTTTAACTACAGTTTCCATAATACAAGATTTAATGGTTAATGAATACATGAATTTTTTGTCCGCACCCGACAGCCCGCACACAAATGCAGATGATAGATTTTGAGAGGCGTTCAGGTTTTTTCCGGCTGCCTGTTTCTGCTTTTTTGCACATAGCTGTATTTTTTCAAAATGTTCCATAATGCATCTGATGAGTTCGTCGAGTATGTTCTGCTGCGACAAGGGAAGCCGCAACTGACCCTCAGCAACAGAGATAGTCCTTAGTGTTCAGCCGAAACAATACACACACGAAGAATGAAATCACGAAAAAGCCTTCCGCAGCAAGCTGAACACTTAGGAATATCTATTCATCCTATGTTGTGAGGGGCAGTTCGGTTTCCCAGCTTTGCAGACACATACCGACCGGACTCAGCAGCGCAGACCAACACATTTTGAAAGCGACACGGGTGCAAAAAACGCTTGAGAAACAGGTGCAAAACAACTGCCAATAAAAAATCTATCTCAGATGTTGGGAAATTAATAATGAATCTTTAGTTTTGATGGAAATTACAATGATTTGAAAAAAATACACATTATATCATTTAAATGTAATTGAATAATTTTCGAATTCAATTTAGAACTTGATGAATTACTATAGAATGCACCAATTAGAAAATACATTAACCTTAATAAATTGAGAATATGAAAAGGAGTTTCGCAAAAAAGGTTTTATTAACTACAATTTTGGCATGGGGTTTTGCTCATGTGATATTTTTAGTTATAGGTATTGGGCAAAGAGATGGACACTTATTTAAATACTCAAAAATTGATTATGATTCATTTCCGGAGGAGTATATAAATTATAATGTAGTAGATGACTTTTACCCTTTTAATGATACTAGCTTATTAGACTATGATATTTCAGAGTTTTTGATTTATGCAGGCATTCCATTATTTGTGTATTTTATTTGGATTTACGTTTTTAGAAAAGAACCTGTTAAGTGATTTAAGAATTATAGCAAAAATGATGAACTACGTTCAGTTGTGAGGGGCAGTTCGGTTTCCCAGCTTTGCAGACACATACCGACCGGACTCAGCAGTATAAACCAACACATTTTGAAAGCAACACGGGTGCAAAAACAGAAGAATAAATGCATCCGGCGATAGCTAGATCAACCGACTGAAGTTCTGCCATTATAAAATAATTGACGATTCAATGCAATGTATTCCAAATAATCCATAAATTTGCGGATAATTAGAAATAATATGAATGTTGTTTTTTTGCAGTTTAGGGAAAAATTATTTCCGTTGGGTATGTTTTCAACGGAGCATATTCGGCTTTATTTTCCTGATTTTAATACAGACAATCTTTTGTATTGGCAAAAGAAAGGTCATATTATAAAACTCCGCAACAAGTGGTATTGTTTCAAAGAGTTTGCCGAAAATGTTGACAGCCGTTTGCTTATTGCAAACCAGGTTTATGCTCCATCGTACATCAGCCATCAGGAAGCCCTTATGTTCTACGGATTAATTCCTGAACACATAGTTACGTCAACCTCGGTTACTACTAAGAAAACGGCCGCATTCGAAATCCTTGGCAGGACCTATCGGTACTATTCCGTTAAGAAGGAACTTTTTTTCGGGTATAAACTCATGGATATATCTATTTGTGGGGTAACACGAAAGCTAAATATTGCCGAAAAGGAAAAG
>JAGOEF010000289.1 GCA_017997855.1 Bacteroidales bacterium | reverse complement strand
ACCTGATGCTTCCGGAAGGCGCAGTCCGGTTGAGGTGCCCGGTAGTGAATTCGACCTGAAAACTGATTTTATTCTTGCTGCTATCGGGCAAAAAACGGATGTAAATTTCCTTGACGATATCAACCGTTTTGCCGAAAATGGCGCACTTAAAATCAATAAGTGGGGCGATATCGATGTTGACCCCATTTCGTTACAAACTGGTATCGCCGGTGTGTTTGCTGCCGGTGATGGCGTAAGTGGTCCGGCTACAATCATCGAAGCGGTGGCTCAGGCACAAACCGCCTCAGCAAGTTGTCATCAGTATCTGATGGGCGAAAACATCAATCTGGATCCTGCTGAATTTGTAAGCCGTAAAGACCATTTCAACAAACTCAACGAAAGCGATTTTAAAGGTCATTTCGCAATACAGCACCGCAAAGATATGCCGGTACTGGGGGCAAAAGACCGTTTTAATTTCAGAGAGGTTGAGCTGGGTTATGATTCTGAAGAAACCGCTCTTACCGAAACAGCACGTTGTCTCGAATGCGGGTGCAGCGAATTCTTCACCTGCGATTTACAGAAATATGCTACACAATATGGCGCCGACCAGAAGAAGTATTCGGGTATGTACAACAACATTCCGGTTGACTTCAGGCATCCGCTTATCGAAATCGACAACAACAAGTGTATTTTGTGTGCCCGTTGTGTTAGAATTTGTCGTGATATTGCCGGGGCCAGTGCACTGGGTTTGGTGAAGCGTGGCATCGAAACCGTGGTTGCACCCAGCATGGGCGACCGCCTGCAAAACACCAATTGTGATGCCTGCGGTTTGTGTATTTCGGCTTGTCCTACCGGTGCTATTACCGAAAACTTCCCATTTAAGCCGGGACCGGTGAAAACCGATTCATTCGATTCAATCAGTCCTTACGGAGGATTGGGAGAGAAAATAAGCATCCACCACAAGAACGATTTTATTTTCAGAACTACAGGTGCCAAAGGACTGGTCAACCGCGATGCTTGCATCGATCCGGTTTCGAAGTTTGGTTACCGGTTCTTTAATCAATCCGACCGATTGACTCAGCCCCTGATTCGTAAAAACGGAAAATTAGAACAGGTCGCATTCGAAGAAGCCATCAGCTATATTGCCGAAAGAGTGAAGAAAGTGAAACCTTCCGAAAACGCACTCTTTGCAGGTGCACGATTAACCAACGAGGAGCAATACCTGATTCAGAAGCTTGCCAGAGCAGGTGTGAAAACCAATGCGGTGCATAGTTTTCACTACGTGTTCAGTGGTAGAGGTCATGTGATGAATTCTGTAAAAAATGCATCAATCAATGAGTTACATCAGGCCGCAACGGTATATATCTTTGGTTCACGCCTTAATTACGATAATGCGGGAATGGTTTATTTGTTGAATAAAGCCAGACTTCATGGAAATACCCATATTGCACTTTACACCGATACCGATTGCAGTAAACTGGAAGCAAAAACCGATTCTCAGCAAAAAATCGGTTCCTATTACCATTTCTTTAAGGCTGTGAATTATTACCTGCTTAGTAAAGGCCTCGAAAACATGATGTATATAAACCACCATTGCGAAGGTTTTGCCGATTACAAGAAAGCACTTTTATCTGAAAATTATGTTGATTTGGTTGCCAAAGCAGGGGTTAAAGAACAGGTGGAAACATTCGCAGAAGCCTATAATATGCAGATGAATTCCGTGATTATTTTTAGTGAGAAGGAAATTTCAGGCAATACAGCGACCGAGATCAGGAATCTTGCCATGATTACCGGTAAACCGGGTAAAACTGCTTCGGGTATTATTTCGCTTAAAGAGAAAAACAATGCACAAGGTTTAATCGACATGGGTGCTTTCTGTTGTCTGGCTCCCGGAACTACCGATTATACAAACCCGCAGGTACAGGCAAGTTTGGCTGAACGCTGGAAAATTGGTGTAGCTGAATTCGATGGCAAATGTGTCTCGGAAAAACTTACCGGTGGATTGTTGAAGAACCTTTTGATTTTTGGTGAGGACCCCGTGGGATGTGCAAGCGACAAGGATCATGTAAAGGCAATGCTCGGTCAGGCTGAGTTCATAGTTGTTCAGGACTACATGCTCACCGAAACCGCAAAGCTGGCTGATGTGGTATTACCTGCCAGCACTCCGTTTGAGTCGGGAGGTAGTTTTACCAATTCACAGCGTAACATCCAGAGTTTTGATGCTGCCATGAAACCCATGGTTGATAAGACAAATGTTCAGCAAATATCTTCGCTGATGAAACATTTTGGGTTAAAAGCTTTAACTTCCAACAGCGAGGTTATGGCTGAAGCTGTGTCGCTGCTTAACGGGAATGCACTCACACAAAAGTTTGAATACACCCCAAACGATAATTATCAACGGGTGTTTAACTATGGTTGCGATATCGTTATGAAATACTATTACGAAAACTGG
Organism: Bacteroidales bacterium; assembly: GCA_017997855.1. The sequence continues at coordinate 847 of JAGOEF010000289.1, read as the reverse complement.
CAGACTGAATAAGTGGTAAATATTAAAAAAGAGGCTGTCTTACAAGGACAGCCTCTTTTTTTAATGCACTATAGTAACAACTCCACTGTACTGATCGCCTTCGGCATATAGTCTGATAACGTAGATATACGATCCGGTAGGCATAATTTTGCCATTATAGGTTCCATCCCAGTCGCCTTCGTTTATACCGGAATCATACAGGATTTGACCCCAGCGGTTGAATACCTGAACCACAGCGCCCGGGAACAACCATAGATTTTCGATAATCCATGTATCGTTAATTCCGTCGTCATTGGGTGTAAATGCATTCGGAATTTTAAGGCAGTCTTCGTTCTGGTCAATCAGTTGAACGGGTCCAAAGCTGTATTCGCATCCATTGTAGTCGATAATTTGAATGTTGTAAATTCCCTGACGTAAACTGTCAATCAATGCAGTTTGCGAAGAAAACTCATTAGCCATGTACCAGAATGGTGCGGTTCCACCAATAACGTTTACAAAAATTGACCCGTCAAAATTACCCAGGCAACTTGGATTGGTTCTTACATAGGTAGCTGACATAGGAGCCGGTTCCATTACCGCAGCATTGGTTTCAGCCTGACAACCATTGTTGTCGATAACCTGAATGTGGTAGGTTCCTGGGAGCAAGTCGTGTATTTCGTTCCCATTGCTTAAAAATGTACCCATGGTAGTTGTAAACACGTATGGAGGAGTACCGCCGGTAGCATTCATCAGCAAGGAACCATCGTTATCGCCAAAACATGAAATGTGATCAACCAGCGATACAACGGCCAGAGGTGCTGCAGGTTGCGAAACAGTATAGGTTCCTGTAAAAATGCAACCGTTATTG
>JAGOEF010000288.1 GCA_017997855.1 Bacteroidales bacterium | reverse complement strand
CCGGTAGCACCACCGGCACCAACAATGGTATGGATTTCATCGATAAAAAGAATGACATTGTTGGTTTTCGAGAGCTCGTTCAGAATGGCTTTCATTCTTTCTTCGAACTGACCACGGTATTTAGTGCCGGCTACAATACTCGCCATATCAAGGGTTATAACCCGTTTGTCGAACAGAATATGTGATACTTTTTTCTGAACGATGCGTGCTGCAAGACCTTCGACGATTGCTGATTTTCCCACGCCGGGTTCGCCAATCAGCACCGGATTATTTTTCTTGCGGCGGCTCAATATCTGTGCAATACGTTCAATTTCGGTTTCACGGCCCACAATCGGATCGAGTTTACCTTCTTCCACCGCTGCGGTAAGGTCAACGCCAAATGAGTCGAGGGTAGGGGTTTCCGATGTTTTTCCCTTTTGCCCTGCAGAGCGCGAAGTACCCATGCCCGATGATTCTTCTTCGTCTTCATCATCGTCGTCGGGTAAAGAGTCAATCGGATCGATTTTTTCCAGATTCTCGCGTGCTGAATTGTAATCAATTCCCAGGCTATCGAAATATTGTGATACCGGATTGGGGATTTTTATCAGGCTTAGCAATAAATGACCCGAGTGAACCTCTTCGCTTTGCATTGTTGTGGCTTCAATCACCATAAAGCGGTGTATCCTTTCGGCTGTTTTACTGAATTCAACCTGCTCAACTTCTTTGATATGCATTTCGTTTCCGGGTTTTTTTACCCGTTTATCGATTTCACTTTTCAATTCTTTTAAGCTGATATTAAAGCTTTGAAGTACCTCAACGCCAAATGAATTTTCATCTCTCAAAATCCCCAGCAGTAAATGCTCGGGGCCTACTTGTTCGTTGCCCAGCCTTACCGCTTCCTCACGGCTATAGTTCAGCACGGCAACTACTTCCTTCGATAATCTCACATTACTCATACCTGTCTTTCTGTTTGCAACAAATGTACTAAAAAATTATTAAAATTAATTTCTGCAATAAGTGAGCCTTACATTCTATAACAGTATTTTTTGTCAGAAAATTACAAAACAATTTATAAACATTTTTTGTTGAAAAGTTACAATCTGTTTATGATTCTTAAATCACGAAAAAAACTAAATTTATGTGCTTTGTGTTTGTTAACCTAAAGTATTGAATATTAGATAATTAGCATTTTAACAACCTATATTGTATGCAGACAGAAGAGTTGGGTTCGAGAATTATTCCGGTAAATATCGAAGATGAAATGAAGTCGGCCTACATCGATTATTCGATGTCGGTAATTGTGAGCAGGGCTTTGCCCGATGTGCGAGATGGTCTGAAACCGGTTCAGCGCCGTATTTTGTTCGGGATGTCAGAACTGGGTGTTGTGTCGGGTAAACCCTATAAAAAATCGGCAAGAATAGTGGGAGAGGTGCTGGGTAAATATCACCCGCACGGAGACTCATCAGTGTATTTTGCCATGGTTCGTATGGCGCAGAACTGGTCGTTGCGCTATTGTCTGGTCGACGGACAGGGTAACTTCGGTTCGGTTGACGGTGACAGTCCGGCCGCCATGCGTTATACCGAAGCACGTCTCTCGAAAATAGCAGAAGAAACACTCGCTGATATCGACAAGGAAACGGTGGATTTCACGCTGAATTTTGACGATACCCTCGAAGAGCCGGTGGTTTTACCCGCAAGGCTTCCCAATTTGCTGGTCAATGGTGCCAGCGGTATTGCCGTGGGTATGGCAACCAATATGCCGCCGCATAATCTCGGGAATGTGGTCGATGCCATTAATGCATATATCGACAACAACGATATCGAAATTTCGGAACTGACGAATCTTATACAGGCTCCTGACTTTCCAACCGGAGGTATTATTTATGGTTACGAAGGGGTAAGAGAAGCTTACGAAACCGGTCGCGGTAGGATTGTACTTCGTGCCAAATCCGAAATCGAAGTTGACTCGTCAGGGCGTGAATCAATTGTGGTTACCGAGATTCCCTATATGGTGAACAAGGCCGAATTGATCATAAAAATTGCGGAACTGGTCAATGAGAAGAAAATTGAGGGAATCTCGAACGTTAACGATGAATCAGACCGCACCGGGATGCGCATCGTGATTGAGCTGAAACGTGATGCCGTTGCCAATGTGGTGCTCAACAAACTGTATAAATATACTTTATTGTCATCTGCTTTTAGTGTAAACAATATTGCACTGGTACACGGAAGGCCCAGGCTGCTGAATCTGAAAGAGCTGATAACGTATTTTGTGGAACACCGTCATGAGGTGTTGGTACGGAAAACCCGCTACGACCTTGAACAGGCCGAAAAAAGAGCCCATATCCTCGAAGGATTGCTCAAAGCCATCGATTTTATTGATGAAGTGATTGCCATTATCAGGTCGTCGGCCACTGTTGATGATGCGCGAACCCGATTGATGGAACGCTTCGATTTTTCGGATTTACAGGCACGTGCAATTGTCGATATGAGACTCAGGGCACTGGTTGGACTCGAACGGGATAAAATTTTACAGGAATACAACGATTTGCTGGCAAAAATCGATTACTACAAACAGGTGTTGGCCGATCTAAGCCTGAGAATGAAAATTATTCGTGACGAAATGAGCGAACTCAAAGCCCGTTTTGCCGATGCAAGAAAAACCGAAATTGTTTACGCTTCCGAAGAACTTAATCCCGAAGACTTCTATGCTGACGAAGATGTGGTAATTACCATTTCGCATCTCGGTTATATAAAACGCACTCCGCTTACCGAATTCAGGGCGCAGAACAGGGGAGGAGTAGGGTCAAAAGGAAGCACAACCCGCGATGAAGATTTTATTGAACACTTGTATGTTGCCACCATGCACGACACCATGATGTTCTTTACCGAGTTTGGCAAGTGCTATTGGCTGAAGGTTTACGAAATTCCCGAAGGAACACGTCAGTCGAAAGGCAGGGCTATTCAAAATCTTATCAACATCGAACCTAACGACAATGTAAAAGCCTATATCAATACCAAAAACCTGCGGGACGAAGAATATGTCAAGAGCCGTTACATTGTGATGGTTACCAAAAAAGGCGTTCTGAAAAAATCCTACCTCGAAGATTATTCACGCCCGAGGGCAAATGGTGTTATTGCACTGAATGTTAGAGAAGACGACAGTTTGCTTACCGCAGCATTAATCGAAGACAGTGCCCCCGAAAATCCACGATTTATTGTTATTGCTGCACGTAATGGGAAGGCGATCCGGTTCCCGCACACCATTGTGCGTCCCATTGGTCGTACAGCTACCGGTGTTAAGG
>JAGOEF010000287.1 GCA_017997855.1 Bacteroidales bacterium | reverse complement strand
ATAAATTATTTTATTGTCGGATGAAACAGATTTTTAAGAATTACAAATTTTGGCTGATTTTAACGGCTACAGTTTTTGCAGGACTGATCGTAGTGTGGTTTGTGCTGCGCAACCGAAACCCTCTCGATGTAAATGTTTCGCACATTAAACTCGATGTTAAACTGGAACGTTTTGATAAAACACTTTTTAACAAAAGAATACCGTTAGCGCAACGCATTCAGACACTCAGCGAAAAATATGCGAACTTCTTCGAGGTATTCAATTACGATATTATTGCCATTGGCGGTCCCGAAAACCGTTCGTATGTTACCTACCTGCAAACCTTCCTCGACGACTATGCAGTACGCCAGGCTTACCATGCTGCAGACAGTGTGTTTAGCGATACCCGATGGCTAGACGAAAAATTAACAGATGGATTCAAACATTATAAATATTATTACAAAAACGATGAAATACCACGCGTTGTCGCATTCGTAGCCGGGTTCAACCATTCAGTAGTAACCATGGAAGGCTTTGTTGGTGTTGGTCTGGATAAATATCTGGGAGCCGGTTGTCATTTGTATCCCATGATGCAGATACCCGAATACGCTTGCCGGCAGATGACTCCTGAACGAATTCCTTACGATGTGATGGTAGCATTGTTTCAGGCAAAATATCCGTACGATGATACTGACGAAAATTTATTAAAACGCATGATTTACGAAGGTAAAACCCTGTATTTTCTCGATGCGATGTATCCTAACGACGAAGACAGTCTGAAACATGCCTACCGGAAGCGTGATGTACAGTATTGCATGCAATTCGAACGCGATATGTGGACCTTTATGATCGACAGAAAAGTATTGTTTTCGACCGACTATCTCACCATCAGGAATTATTGCGACGATTCTCCCTACACCAAAGATTTCGGGATCGAAAGTCCACCCCGAGCCGGTTGCTGGATTGGGTATAAAATTGTGAAGTCCTATATGGAACACAACAAAGCAACTTTAACCGAACTGATGGAAGAAAACGATTACCAGAAAATTCTTAACCTGTCGCGTTACGAACCATAAGCTGAACAACATAATAAAGTTTTCGATATTGTTCTCAAGTTTAGAAAAAAACCTACTTTTGTTAAAATATTAAAATAGTTACATTATGAAAAAGACTCTTGTTATCCTGTGGATTGCCATGATGGTTTTCTCACTGAATGGATTAATGGCACAAAGCAACAACCTGCAAAAAGGAGGCTCGGGCAACAGCAATTCGGGCAATCAACAAACCGATGCACCTAAAAAAACCAATTGCGAAAAAACAGTTGTTAAATACGAGAAATTTGCGACTAAGTACCTGAAAGTTGCTCGGACACTTGAGCTCAATCCCAACAATAAATCAGCAATTAATCTGGCGGCAAAAATGAGTGCTCAGGCAGCTTCGTGGGGGACACGCCTGTCATCCTTAACAAATTGCGGCGACACGTATGCTGCTCGGATAAAAGCTGCCCAAAACAAAGTTACCGAGGCTTCGAAAATAATTCGAAAGTTGCAATAAGGTTTAGGTTATCTTACGTTGTTTGAGAATAATCAAATTACGGGGTAAATCCAACGAGCGACCGAATATTCTCAGGCTTTATTCGGTACTTTGATCAACATACATGGCTTCGAATTGACCGGCGCTTACACTAATAGTAACTCCGCCATTGTTTACAAAATTGAAGAAGAAAGTTCCTCTTACAATTTGCCTCTGCACATCATGTTCGGCAATGGTAATTGAACCGGCAGTTCCAAAGTAGGTATAAAATCCTTGTTGAAAAATGCTGTAAACCGGACCTTCGGCAGAGATAAAATGAACTCCGGCACCAATATTTATCGGCAGTACCAGTTTCAGGCTTTCCCATTCTTCCGACAGATTTCCGGTAATAATAATAGCTGTATCGTTTTTTACTGCACTCACCTGATTGGGCGTCCAACTGTTTGATTCGATAGTAGCCTGCATGGTATTGTCGAAAACTGTAGTGTCGATTGTATTGATGAATTTGTAAGGAACATTGCTAAAAGTTCCATCGGTAATTGATTTAAAGGTTCCATCAGTTTCACGATATCCTTTAAAACTAAAGATTCCGCTAACCGTTTTCGCATCTTCGTTAATCGAATTTACATACACATAACCGGTTCCCAGATTGCTCGAATTGGTTGAATAGGCAACGGCGGCAGTACTCATGTTGGGGATAAACTTACCTTCGTGACGGTTTTGCTGATTCAGAGTGTATTCACCCGATTCACCCGCAAAAATGCGGAGCTGGATGGTTTGCCCGTTGGCTGATGTACCATAAATAACAATACTGGTTTCCGAAATACGGGCATGCGGATCGGCGCTGCGCCAGCTTGTAGAATTTACCATGCAGTTCATTACGGGTTTATTCTGGGTACCTGCACCTCCCCCGCCACACGCCATCAATCCGGCTAATCCAAGCATCAGGCTCAGTAAAAGATAAGAATTCCTGCTCATGATATAGTTTGTTATTTTTAATGAACTCGTTCTTCGAATCATAGGCCAAAATTAAGCAATTATTTCAATCTTCAATCACTATACCTGCCGCTGCAGAAATAAATTTTTGTGCTTTCGGCATTTCGGTATATTTTTGTAACGTTATTATGACGAAATAAATTATAAATGGTTTGCTGAAATTATGGGTTTACATTGCGGAATTATCGGGATAGCCAATTGCGGAAAAACAACACTTTTCAATTGTATGTCGAACAACAAAGCGGAGGCTACAAGTTTTGCCTTCGCTTCGAATAAATCGAACATCGGAGTAATTCATGTGCCCGACGAAAGACTGTATGTGCTCGAGAAATTTCAGAAAACCGAAAAAATTGTACACGCCACAGTCGATATTGTCGATATGCCGGGCTTAACCAAAGGTTCGAGCAAAGGCGAAGGTGTGGGAAACACTTTTTTGAGTGATATTCGCAATGCCGATGCATTGATTCATGTGCTGCGCTGCTTCGACGATGAAATGTTGCCCCATGTTGATGGCTCGGTGAACCCGGTACGTGATATGGAAACCATCGACATCGAGCTCCAGATTAAAGATTTGGAATCGGTCGAGAAAAAGATGACAAAACTCGAAAAAGCGGCCAAGGTGGGCGATAAAGATGCAAAACACGGACTCGAAGTTCTTGGCCGATACAAAGACCATCTCGAAAACCTGAACAATGCACGCACAGCACCCGTCAGCGACGACGACCGTAGTCTGGTGGCTGACCTGTCGCTGCTCACCGAGAAACCGGTTCTTTTTGTGTGTAACGTTGAT
>JAGOEF010000286.1 GCA_017997855.1 Bacteroidales bacterium | reverse complement strand
CAATACTTAAAGTCGAGTTGTAAACCCTCGCCCATCGAAATCATATCGGTAATTGACTTGCTCATTGCAAAATTTCTGTCGCAAAAATACAAAAAAAAAGCGCCCGGGGGTTGGGCGCTAAAGCGACCGCATCGCTGCAGTCAACTTTTCAATTACCACATATTGAAAAGATTCACAATAATAACATATTAATTTTCGAATTGTTCAACAGTTTTGAAATTAATTTTACTTTTTTTTTAAAAGAGCTGCCCCTGAACAATAAATTTCTTAATATTATGCTAACAAATACATTGCAAAACCATATTAAATTCGTACTTTTATACAGTTTATGATTTTAATAGCATAACTCTGATATGTCGTATATTACATTTTTAAAGGACGAACTGATAAACCTTGAGTTTTCGTTATCGCGCGAGCTGATACGAACCAACCGGGCGGGCTCGTATGCGAGCACCACCATTATCGGCTGCAACACCCGAAGGTATCACGGTTTATTGGTGTGCCCGATGCCGCAAATCGATGGTGAAAACCATGTTTTACTCTCATCGCTCGACGAATCGGTGATTCAACATGGAGCCATGTTTAACCTTTCTATCCACAAATATCCGAATGCCTACGAACCCAGGGGGCATAAATATGCCCGTGAGTTCTACGCCGACCCTATCCCCATGGTAATTTACCGTGTGGGCGGTGTGGTATTGCGAAAAGAACAGATATTTTCGGTTGAAGACGAGCGACTGCTTACCCGCTACACCCTGCTTGAGGCCAACAGTCCCACCACACTCCGTTTTAAGCCGTTTCTGGCGTTCAGAAGTGTGCATGCGCTTACCCGTGAGAACATGTACGCCAACACCAAATACGCCAAAGCAGGTGCCGGCATCTCGATGCGGCTTTACGAAGCCTACCCGTCGGTTTTTTTGCAGTTTTCGAAAGAACCCGATTATGTGCATGTGCCGCACTGGTACTATAATATCGAATATATCGAAGATCAGAAAACGGGACACGAATTTCAGGAAGACCTGTTTGTTCCGGGTTATTTCGAGTTGAATATCGAAAAAGGCGAAAGCATTATATTTTCGGCCGGCCTCAGCGAAATGATGCCCGATAATCTACCGGCATTGTTCGATAAAGAAATTAAAAACCGTATTCCGCGCAGCAGCTATCTTAATTGCCTGCGCAATGCAGCCCAGCAGTTTCTCATTCACAAGGGCGATAAACACGAAGTGGTGGCCGGGTTCCCATGGTTTGGCAGCTGGGGTCGAGATACCTTTATTGCCCTGCCAGGTCTTACGCTGATACATGGCGAATTCGAAGCCTGCAAAAATGTGCTGCGCACTACCGGCGAAAAACTCAGGGGTGGCTTGTTTCCCAATCTTGAATCAGGTAAAATGGCGGTATATAATGCAGCCGATGCGCCACTCTGGTATTTTTACGCTGTTCAGCAATATCTGGCTTTCAGCGGCGATACCGATACGGTTATCAGTGAATTCTATCCGAAGCTGTTGCAGATATTCGAAGCCTATCTTCTGGGCACCGATTACAACATACACATGTGCGACAACGGCCTGATTTACGCCGGTGCCGAAGGTTTATCGCTGACCTGGATGGACGTGGTAATCGACGGAGTTCCGGTAACACAGCGCAAAGGTTTTGCTGTAGAAATAAATGCATTGTGGCACAATGCCGTTTGTTTTTTACTCGAATTAGCGCAATTGAAAGATGACCACGATTTCACATCACGATACGACTACCTCCCCGACCAGATCAGAAACTCGTTCGAGGTACTGTTCTGGGATTCGCGTAAACGCTATCTGGCCGATTATCACGACAACGGATATACCGACTGGAAAATCCGCCCCAATATGATTTTTGCCGCCTCATTACCCTACAAGGTGGCAAACGACGACATCTGCAAGGCGGTAAGCGATACGGTGAAAAACAACCTGCTCACAGCCCGTGGCCTGCGCAGCCTTTCGCCTAAAGACAAAGACTACCGGGGTACCTACGAAGGCAATCAGGAGAATCTCGACCGCGCTTACCACCAGGGAACGGTATGGCCATGGCTGCTGGGCGCTTTCAGCGATGCTTACCTCTACTTGCATGGCAAATCGGGATTGTCGCTTATCGAAAGAATTTTCGACGGTTTCGAAGAAGAAATGACCTGCCATGGCATCGGCACCATTTCGGAAGTGTTCGACGGCGACCCACCCCACCTTCCCGGAGGTGCCATATCGCAGGCATGGAATGTGGCTGAACTGCTCAGAATTCACCATCTCATCAGTAAATATAAGGAGGAATCATTATGAAAGTACTGATGTTTGGCTGGGAGTTTCCTCCCCATATCACGGGTGGTTTGGGTACAGCGTGCTACGGACTTACCAAGGCATTGTCGAACTTTGGCACCGACATGATATTTGTGGTTCCCAAGCTTTTCGGTGACGAAAAAGCCCCCTTTATGCGACTCCGCGAAGCCGGCAGCATTGAACTGATACACGACGAAAGCGAACAGAAAATGGTTTGGGAAAAGTTACAGTACATCGAAGTGGGCAGCAACCTGATTCCGTATCTTGACCCCGAAATATATGCACGCCTCTTCGAAAACACTGTGCTCAATACCGAAGAAATAAAATTCCGGATTTTTTCGGAAAAATTTCAGTTTTCGGGTAGCTACGGACCAAACCTGCTCGAAGAAGTATCGCGCTATGCCATTATAGCATCGGTAATAGCCGCGCAAAACACCTTCGATGTGATTCATTCCCACGACTGGCTTACCTACCCTGCCGGCATTGCTGCCAAAGAAGTTTCGGGCAGGCCGCTTGTGATTCACGTACACGCCACAGAATTCGACCGGAGTGGTGAGAATATCAACCAGAATGTGTATGATATCGAACGCCGGGGCATGGAAGCTGCCGATAGGATTATTACTGTTAGCAACCTCACGCGCCGCATTGTTATCGAAAAATACGGAATCAGCGAAGACAAGGTTTTTACCGTGTACAACGGTGTGCAGACCGGCAATTATAAAGAACATGATTTTACCCGTGGTGTCGACGAAAAAGTGGTTACTTTTCTGGGGAGAATAACCTATCAGAAAGGTCCCGATTACTTTGTGGAAGCCGCCAACCTGGTTTTGAAAAAAGACCCCAACGTGCGCTTTGTGATGGCCGGCAGCGGCGATATGATGACGCGCATGATTCGTCGGGTTGCCAAACTCCGTATTGCCGACAAGTTTCATTTTACCGGATTTTTAAAAGGCGACGACGTTCACCGCATGTTCGCCATCAGCGATGTGTATGTAATGCCG
>JAGOEF010000285.1 GCA_017997855.1 Bacteroidales bacterium | reverse complement strand
CTGTGCATTTTGCAGGACGTAAGGCTGAAATATATTTTAATGAGTATGTAAGCCTGAAAGACCTGAACAGTAAAATGATTGTGTCACCGCCAATCGTACCCGCTCCCGATGTGGTGGTGTCGGGCAAAAAAATAATTATTAGGATTAACCCCGATTCACTGCAAAATTCTAGAACCTATCAGATAAATTTCGGAAATGCCATTGTTGATGTAAACGAAGGGAATCCGCTGAATGGATTTGTGTATTCGTTTTCTACCGGAGATGTTATTGACTCGCTGAAACTTTCGGGCACTGTAATTGATGCCCAAACACTAAAACCTGTCGAAGGCGTTGTGGTGTCGTTGTATTCGTGGGAAAACAGAGAAAATTTCCGCACATATATTCCACAGTACCTGACTTTTACCGATAAATACGGAGTGTTTCAATTGGAGTATCTCGCGGAAGGAAATTACGCCATACTTGCCCTGAAAGATGCCAATAACAACTACTATTTTGACCAGGCCACTGAATCGATTGCCTTTTTTAACACTCCGGTTTCACCATCAACCCGGCTTACATCACCCCAAAGCGATAGCATGCAACAAGGATTAAACAACATGCCTGAACAAATCAACCTGAAACTTTTTACCGAAGACCGCCAACAGCAATATATTTTAAAAACCGAAAGATCCGAACCCGGTAAAATTCAAATTGTATTTGCCCAACCCAACCGCAAAGCACCGGAATTTACGCTTAAAGGAAATCCTGAATCGGTGTTTAATTTGTCGAAAAATAATGACACACTCAGCATTTGGATGACAAACAATCTGAATGCTTCAGCCGATTCGGTTACTGTATTCCTGCGCTATTACAGCGACAACTCATTTACCCAATTAATTGCCGATACTGCTTATGGTGTTATCAGCAACAAGTCATCGATTGCTAAGTTTACTGTTTCGATTGCAAAACAACAGGAATTATTCGCCCCCATTGGTCTTATGTTTTCGAATCCAATTGCTACTACTGATGCTACTAAAGTTCTGATATCAGAGAATAAAAATGGAGAAGATCCGATTTCTTTTTCGTTTGAAAAAACAGTAAATCCGTGCAAACTTTCAATCGAGTCGGCACTTGAATCAGGAGGAACCTATTATCTGATACTTGCCCAGGGAGCCTTCACCGATATCTATCAACAGAAAAGTAATGCCGACACCCTGAGTTTCACCATGAAACGGACGGGCGATTATGGCAGCCTGATTGTTATTCTGCCCGGAACCAACGAAGCCGCTTTCGCAGAACTGCTTTTACAAGACAAAGTGAAGTATAAAGCCTCATCGGTTGAAGGAAAAATTGTTTTCGAAAATATATTAGTTGGAAAGTATTCAATTCGCATCACACAGGATCTGAACAATAACGGATATTGGGATAGCGGCAATCTCGAGAAATATCTGCAACCCGAGCCGGTGTATTATTATAACGGGGAATACGAAGTGCGTAGCAACTGGCAACACGAACTGGAGTGGGCTGTACCATTCAACAGTAATGATAAATAATGAAAAAAGTACTTATTATTAGTTACTATTGGCCCCCTGCGGGGGGTATCGGGGTTCACCGGTGTCTCAAATTTGCAAAATACCTTCCGCAGTATGGATGGACACCTGTGGTATATGCTCCTTCGAACGCTCGTTATGAATACACCGATAACACCAACTTCCGGCATATTAGTCCTGATCTCGAAATTATAAAAGCACCAATTATTGAACCTTTCGGGGTATTTCGGTTTTTGAGCGGACGTAAAAAAGCCGAGACTACCAATCCGGTATATGTCCGCGACCGTAAGCGCAGCATCATCGACAAAATGGGAATCTGGATCAGGGGAAATATTTTTGTTCCCGACGCTCGAATGCTTTGGATAAATCCATCGGTAAGACGACTAAAAAAATACTGTCGTGAAAACCATATAGATGCATTACTCACCGATGGCCCCCCCCATACCAATACGGTGATTGCACTCCGATTATCACAGGCTTTGGGTATTCCCTGGCTGGCCGATTTTCAGGATCCGTGGACACAGGTCGATTATTACAGCATGCTCTACATAGGCCGCTGTGCCGACCGAAAACATCACAGATTGGAACAGGAAACATTCGCTACTGCAAAAAAGATTACCATAGCCAGCCCCACCTGGGCACGTGACCTCGAAAATATTGGTGCACGAAATGTTGACCCGATATACTGGGGCTACGATGACGACGACTTCCCCAAAAATGAGGTGGCTTTCAGCGGATATTTCAGCATTGTTCATGCCGGACAATTGGGTTACGACCGCTATCCGGCCACTTTTCTGAAAGTACTTGCCGATATGTGCAACGAAAACACCCTGTTTCGCGAAAAACTTCGCCTCGAACTGGCTGGCACCGTTGACTACAGCATAGCACAGCGAATAGAGGAACTGGGTTTAAGTAAAAACTATAGTGCCCTTGGCAAGATGAGTTTTCCCGATGCCATACAACTTACGCTCAGAGCCCACATGTTGTTATTACCCCTGAATATTGCCGAAAATGCAAAGGGGCGTATTCCAGGAAAACTATTCGAAAATCTAAAAGCACGACGGCCAATCTTATGTTTAGGCCCTGATGGCAGCGATAGTGGAACGATTGTTACCTCAACAATGTCGGGAAAAAGCTTTGAATACGACAATTACGACGGCATCCGCAACTACATCAGCGAAGTTTTCGAAAAATATCTGGCAGGCTGTAATACACTTCCCGATGTGGATATCAGTTTCTGGTCGGTGAGGAATCAGGTAAAAACCCTGGCCTCTTATCTCGATGAATTTACTAAATTAAATACCTGAAAACTATGAAATCGTACCGCCCGGCATTTGCCATTGTCACGGTATTATTCTTCATGTGGGGTTTTATTACCTGCATGAACGACATCCTGATTCCATTCGTAAAAGCTGTATTTGAGTTAACACGCGCCCAGAGCATGCTTATTCAGATGGCATTTTTCAGTGCCTACTTCTTTGGATCGCTGATATATTTTATTATTTCGTCAACCATTGGAGACCCCATTCAAAAAATCGGATACAAAAACGGGATTGTTGCCGGATTAATAATTTCGGCAGTTGGTACAGGGATGCTTTATCCTGCAGCCGGCAACCATGTGTATGGTTTGTTTCTCGCAGCACTGTTTGTGCTGGGATTAGGCTTCATGTTGCTTCAGATAGCCGCGAACCCGTATGTGGCTATTTTGGGAGACGAAAAAACAGCATCAGGAAGATTGAATCTGTCGCAGGGATTCAATTCGTTTGGCACTACCATAG
>JAGOEF010000284.1 GCA_017997855.1 Bacteroidales bacterium | reverse complement strand
CTCAGACCCTCGAAATAGGCATGAACAACAGCGATCCGGGCAGACGATATAAACTGTATTGTAACTACAACGGTGCCGATACACTGATGAACGACTTTTTAGGAACCGGACAGGCGATGAATCTCGGCACTTATTACCTCGACGGAAACTACCGCGTATTGGCCAAGGCAGATGCCCCTGAATGCGATCGCTGGATGAACGGCACGGTCAATTTTCAGGTTTCCGCTCCGGCCTTGCAGTCAGAATCAGATTTTTCGTTTTATCCCAATCCTGTACACGATGTACTTTTGATTGAAACAAGCCATACCGAATTCGAGGTTTACATAACCGACATGAACGGAAAAGTATTGTTTCACGGTCAAAACATCATGTCTGTCAACACCGGGATACTTGCCCCGGGCAGCTATCTGGTTCATTTAAAAACCCGCGAACACGATTCAGTACAAAAGTTTATTGTTAAATAAGGATAAACTATGTTCAGTGTAAAATTACCAAACAAATTATTGCAACAATTTAAACCAAAACTCAAATAATAATTAAATCAATCAAGATGTTTGCTATAAGTACTTTGATTATGAAAAGATTTCTCCTGACTGCCTGTATTTTGGGTTTGGTTATTTTGGGTAATGCTCAAAACTATCAATGTGTGAAAACCGATGCGGTTTCGCATTTTGAATGCACCAACGGATTGATATATTCAATTCGGATTGATTCTGTGGCGCAACGAAACGACACAACCGATTACTACAGTTACAAATTGGTGAGAAAACTTGAAAATGCTCCAATGCTTTTTACTATGGGTGATCCTTGGATTGGCGAAAAATTCAGCGTTATACCCGGCAATATCAATTCGTTTTACAACAAAGCCAAACAGGAGATTATTATCAATACAGCAGCCGGTTTGAACGAGACATGGCAAATGTATTATTCCACTAGTGACAATATTCGCATAATTGCCGAAATAGTTGTGGTTGATACGTTGTGGTTTGCAGGAATTTGCGACTCAGTGAAAACCATAAAGATTCACGTTTACAATAACGAGGGCAATCTTATCGAAAACCCATTTCAAAATTCATTACTTCATATCAGTAAAAACTACGGAATGCTAAGTGCTTTCAATTTTTATGAATTTCCGTGGGGTTGTATTGTTGGAGGCAACTACGATTATCTGTACAGTATTACCGACTCGTTGCAGTTTATTGGTATGAACAATCCGGAACTGGGCTGGCAAAATCTTACAGCTGGGAATATTTTCGACTGGCAACCGGGTTGGGAGTTTCACACTACCGAAGGCACCACTACAACTCATGGAGAATATCCCTGGTACGACTATACCGAAAACATTATTAGAACTGTATTAAGCCGAAATTTGGAGAACGACACACTCGTGTATTCTATCGACCGATGCTACTACCGATATACCGATGCTTACGGAACAATCACCGAAGACAGGTTTCGCGATACCATTACCGAAAAATATACATTACATAACTCCATGAACCTATTACCCGGCGAATCTTTTGGTTTTGACGATATGGTGCAATATTATCGAAAAACACGTTACACCATAAGGGAGTCGGGGAATATGTTCTATTGTAACAACAATTGCGACACATTAATTCCGGTATTTTACGACGGAGCATGCTTCAATACGTATCACGAAAGATTGGGTGTTACATTCAAATGTGAGGGGGGATTTGCCCAACCCGACAGTATTGGATTTTGCTATTATAAACGTGGGGATGATGTATGGGGCGTTCCATTTGTTTGCAGTACATTGCTTTCAGTTCCCGGTAATTCTGTTTTGTCCGAAAAAATACAGTTATTTCCGAATCCGGTAGAAGAGGTAACAAACATTACTGTTCAAACCAATGATGTGCTCGAAATATTCGATACTTCGGGTCAGCGACTCATGGTTGTTAATTTGGTAAGCGGCGACAATTTGGTTAATGTTGCACACTTGCACCCTGGTCTATATCTGTTCCGATCGAAAAATTCGGGTGTTTGCATCAAAGTAATCGTAAAATAAAAACTATCGCTGCCGGTTTTGCTATTGCAATAAGCTGGATGCCGACTTTCAACTCACCGTTGACCCATTCACCATTACACTTTCAGGACTCACAAACTTCAGGGTTCCATCGGGTTCCGAGGCCATGAGTATCATACCCTGCGACTCGATACCACGGAGTTTGCGGGGTGCCAGATTGGCCAACAGGCATACCTGTCTGCCGATAATGTCTTCGGGTTTATAGTACTGGGCTATTCCGCTCACCACAACACGGGTGTCGAGGCCGGTTTCGAGAACTATTTTGAGGAGTTTATCAGCTTTGGGCACTTTTTCGGCTTCCTTAATGGTGGCAATACGGATATCAAGTTTGGTGAAGTCGTCGTACTGAATGGCTTCTTTGGCGGGTGCGGGTTTCTGTGCAGCGGCTTCGTTGGTGGCTTTCGTCTGCAACAACTTATTTACCTGCGCCTCGATAGAAGCGTCTTCGATTTTCGCGAAAAGCAAGCCTGGTTCTCCCAAACAATGGCCGGCAGGCAGCAGGTCGAAGCGTTGGCAATCGTCCCAGTTCAGTTTTGGCAGCTGCAACATGTCTTTTAGCTTATGAGCACTGAATGGCAGGAACGGTTCCATTAGCACCACCAGACGGGCGCACAACTGCAGCGAATTGTAAAGAATGGTATTTACACTTTCCTGGTCGGTTTTTATCAGTTTCCAGGGTTCGGTATCGGCAAGGTATTTATTCCCCAGCCGGGCAATATTCATCAGTTCTTTCAGGGCTTCCCTGAATTTAAACTGCTCCAGATTGCTCTCAATATTGAGTTTATATTCTTCGGTAAGCTGACGTAACTGATGGTCGTAAGCAGTAGATTTTGTCGGCTGAAGAACCAGTCCGTTACAATATTTTTGAGTCAGCACCAGCGCACGATTCACAAAGTTTCCTAATATCGCAACCAGCTCGTTGTTGTTGCGTGCCTGAAAGTCCTTCCACGTGAAGTCGTTGTCTTTGGTTTCAGGAGCATTGGCGGTGAGCACATAACGCAGCACATCCTGTTGCCCCGGAAAATCTTCGAGGTATTCGTGCAGCCAGACGGCCCAGTTGCGCGAGGTGCTGATTTTATCGCCTTCGAGGTTCAGAAATTCGTTGGCTGGCACATTGTCGGGCAGAATGTAGCTGCCTTCGTGCTTCAGCATGGCCGGGAATATAATGCAATGGAACACGATATTGTCTTTCCCGATGAAGTGAATCATACGGGTGTCTTCGTCTTTCCAGTATTTTTCCCAGTCGGGGGTAAGTTCACGGGTGGCC
>JAGOEF010000283.1 GCA_017997855.1 Bacteroidales bacterium | reverse complement strand
AGGAAGGGGTTATTGCGCTTCCCACGACTGGGTAAAGCATTCCCAGGCTGACCATCCAGTTTTTGTCAGGATTGGCTTTTTTGCATATTGAATGCAACGAAAATTCTTTGGCCAGTCTCAGCGAAATACCCAGCCCCACACTCATGTCGTATGATAGTACCGAATTTGACAGGTTTGAATAATTCATCCGTATTGCATACCTGAAGTTCAAGCCCGGACCGGTAAAAATGTCGATCCCCAGTGGGTTCAGCTTACGCAGACGCCACAGATACTCAGCCTGAAAGTTGTTGTAGTAAAACGTAACAACATTGTTGTATTCCGGCATATCGTAGGGCATTAAACCTCCGGCGGTAAAACTGTTTTCTACATTCAGATAATTTCTGCGGCAACGCGTAAAGGCGAGACCGGCACCACCTCCGAGTCCGGTATAGGGCAGACAGGTATTCACCTGTTCACCCACGGCAGCAAGGCTCAACGCTCCTGTAATCCGCAAATGGCAGAATCCGGTTTTGAGGCTGTCGCCCTGCGGATGGCTGTATGCCAATAGCGGCAGGTACATTGCCCCAACAATCAATACCAATAATAAGGGTCTCTTCATCATCCTAAAATATTTAAAATCAGTTAATGTAATGTTACGGACAAATGTAATAAAAACCCACTCCGGGTTTTTATTTTATGTATTTTTGTTAAAAATTGGCGATGAGAAACGAAAAGTTGAAATTCTTTTTTTCTGAGGACTATCGTTTTCAGCAATCCACCATTCTGATACTGGCAATTTTTGGTTTTCTGGGGCATTTTATGTTTTATTCCGTACTCAATTTTTTTGCGGGATTCTGGGAGTCGTGGCCACTGAGAGTACTGGCATCGCTGCTGTTTCTTAGTTTACTGCTGCTTCCGCGTAAAACACCGCTGAAAAAGCCGGGTATATGGTATTACGAACTGGTGTATGTGCTGGTTTTCCCGGTGATGTTCCTTCTTTTTCTCATTAAAAATGAGGTGAATTCCTACTGGGCTGCTTCAGTGGTTTTTTCTGCCGTTTTATACAGATTCCTGACACACCCGCCCAAGGCTTTGTTTCTCTATCCATTAAGTATTATTCTTACCCTGTTTGCTTATTCCATGCTTTACGGATGGCCCGAAAAAACAGCGGATATTATTCTGATTGAATTTCCGGCTTATTTTATAATGATACTGATTGGTATTTTGCAAACCATGATTCGTATGGCCAATGCAAAAGCCGAAAATGAATACTCCCGCTCCGAGAGTTTACTGCGCAATATTTTGCCCGATCCGGTAATTGCACGTCTTAAAGCAGGGCAACAAACCATTGTCGAAAAGTTTTCGGAAGCAAGTATCCTGTTTGTCGATATTGTGGGGTTTACACCTGTGGCCGAGAAAGAGAAACCCGAAGATATTCTGAACCTGCTGAATAATATTTTTACCCGCTTCGATAATTTAACCGACACACACGGTGCCGAAAAAATAAAAACCATTGGCGATGCATATATGGTGGTGAGTGGCGCTCCGGTGATTTGCGAAACCCACGCTGAACGTATTGCACTTCTGGCTCTCGATATGATAGCCGAAATCGAAGATTATAACCTGAAACACAAGGCGCCCATTGCCGTGAGAATTGGTATTCATTCCGGACCGGTGGTAGCCGGTGTTATTGGTACCAAAAAATTTGCCTACGATATTTGGGGTGATACGGTGAACACTGCCAGCCGTATGGAGTCGAACGGCCTGCCCGGTAAAATACATATCAGCGGAGCTACTGCTGCACTCCTTACCGGTAAGTTCAGGATGACATGCCGCGGCGAAATCGAAATTAAAGGTAAAGGTTTAATGACCACTTACTTTCTGGAAACGAGGATATAATGAAACAACAATGGCTGTCTGCCATGCAAACAGCCATTGTTATTCATTATTGAAATACTATTCGAGAGAGCTGAAATATTTGATGAACTGGGCACGTTCGTAGGTTTGCGGGTCGGCAATATTGGCATACGAAAGTTTTCCCCTGAATTCATCTAAAGTGCGGTAATTATGGTCTTTCATCCATTCCTGAAGTTCGTCGAGCATTACTTCTATCGACTTCATTCCTTTTTTGTATAACACACTGCAAAGCTGCACGGTTTGTGCACCGGCCAGGAGTTGTTTTACCACCGCACCACCATCGTGGATACCGGTCGAAGCCGAGATTTCGATATCTTTAATCATTCCCGAAATCAGGCCAACCCAACGCAGGCTGTTGCGAATGTCGGTTTCTTTACTGAATACGCTGCTCGAAACCATTTCCATACGGTCGATGTTGATGTCGGGTTCGTAAAAACGGTTGAAAAGCACCACGTTGTTGATTCCTCTGAATTTCATCTGATTGATGAACCATGGCAGGTTGCTGAAATGACTTCCGATTTTTATGGCAATTGGAATCGAGATTTTGGTGCGCAGCGACTCTACAATATCAAAATATTTTTGTTCGATTTCGCCGGGTTTTGTGTTGATGTCGGTAGGCATCAGATACATGTTCAGTTCGAGGGCATCGGCACCCGCATGCTCAAGGTCTTTGGCAAAACCTGTCCACTCCTGATTGCTGATGCAGTTAATGCTGGCAATCACCGGAATGGTAACTTCGTGCTTAACATCCTGAATCAGTTTTACATATTCCGACACCGAATTGTGGCGCGAATAGTTCCGGATATAGTCTTCGGCTTCGGGATAATGGTTGGCTGTTTCAACAATTGCCTTACCCGCTTCGTGACGAATTTGTTCTTCGAACAGCGATTTCAGCACAACGGCTCCGGCGCCATAGCCGGCAGCGTTAATAATTTGCTCGGTGTTTTTGCTGAGTCCTGAACTGCTTACGATAATCGGGCTCGAAAGCCTCATTCCCATATAAACGGTCGAAATATCTGCCATTGTTTTAAATTTTAAAGTTTAAAAATTCAGGGTAAAATTAATAATTAGTTTTTAGGTTTATAATATTTCATAGCATCGTGAAACACTTTTTTCAGATTTTCTGTTTGTTTGGCTTCCCTGGTGTGATTTCTTAAAAATCCGGTGGCATGAAACCACCCATTTTCGAGACTCTTACCCGGGAAATGATGTTCTTTGTTTTCATACACTGTCTTTATAAAAATAAAAAAAGGCAGATGAATTTCACCTGCCTTCTTATTAACAAATTTTATGGTCTATTTGTTTTTCAGTTTGTTGAGCGCATCGCTGTTGTCCGATTTGAGCGACTCCAGTTTGTTGTCAACCTGATCGGAAACGCCTTCCATTTGATCGGCAAGACCTGAACTGTCGGTTCCCATG
>JAGOEF010000282.1 GCA_017997855.1 Bacteroidales bacterium | reverse complement strand
AATGAATTATGGAAAATAAAAAATATGGAGAACCCCGTATGGGCAAGGATGATAAAGAGCCCATGGATAATATATCGAAAACCCTGCTGGTGGTTTTTATCGTGATTTTTGTAATCGCAGTGGTTGGGGTTAAAGTGTTCTTGTAATTTAAATTTCAAAGAACAAACGGGATTTTTAAACTCGAAACATGTGACATGTCGAGAATAAATAAAATGTATAATAATCGAATAAAATATTTAAAACTATGTTGAATTTTCTTTCAATGACTTTTAATCCATCGGCTGTTGATGAGCAGGCGTTAACCATTTTCATCACCGGTATTTCGGTGGTTTCTCTTGCATTGTGGACAATTTCGATTGTTCTCAGGCAATTTCAGCGGGTATTGAACCGAAAGGAATATAAAGCGGCGAAGCAGCAAGCAGCTGAAAAAACTGAGATTCAACCCATCGCAAAATCACAGGTAGAAACCATTGAAACCAACGAAGTGCAAGTTATCTCTTCTGATGATGAAACACAGGTAGCCATTGCCATGGCTTTACACATGTATTATTCTCAGCAGCATGACGATGAATCGTATGTATTGACAATTAAAACTTCTGAACGACTTGCTTCGCCCTGGGCTCAGAAAAAGTTCAACACCTTGCAAAAATAAATTATAACAAATTCAGATCCGCAGGATTTTCTCGTTCTGGATAGAGGTATTACAAATTTATTTTGTGAGCAACTATTCCCGATTCCACTATCGAAATCCTGCGGATTGTTTTGAAAGGCTAGGCTTTCTTCTTATAATTGTTCAGGTACAAGCCAATGCCGAACTCAAGATACTGTGCCTTGAACCCGACCGATTTCAGTGTCAGGTTTAGTACAACCGGCTTGATATAATACCGGAATCCGGTCCTGAAATACGACCAGTCGTAGGGTTTAATCTTACTGTACACATAAAACCCTGCATAAGTAAGAAATCCGAAATTTTTGTAAGAAAACTCGTGACCTCCACACAAACCAATTCTGAAATAATCCATAAAAGTCTGATTCGGTACAGGAAGTATTTTGTCCCAGTTTACATCCCAGTAATGGTGGTCGGCGCGGTTAATAATTCCATCGACCGAGATACCTGCTTTCCCCCAAAAACTGTATCGGTATACTGCTCCCAGGGTGATGGTATTGCACCAGAACTGAACACCGGAGCTGTTGATTCCGGTAGAATAGGAATCGCAGCGGCCTGCGGTTCCAATAAGCCAGCCTTCAAAGCCTTTTTCAGGGTATGATTTGGGTATTGAACTGTCATAGATTCGCTGAACAATCCACGCTGCTCCCAGCGAAATATTCAGCTGGTTCAATCCCCGGTTGGGGTAGCGTGTTGCCCCGTTTGAGTAGTGGGTAATTGAAGCTGTTGTCGTAAGGCTTAGGTTTTTGTTCAGCGAGTAGGCAAAGCTTGAAGCCAATTTGAAATAGATGTTGTTGTGGTTACTGATGGCTGTATTCTCGGGATTGTCGATTCCGTAGATTTTCGAAACGTATGCCATACCCGGTGCAAACCAGAATTTCAAGCGTATTTTTTCGTTTTTAATTGCATGAAATCCCCAATGCAGGTAAAACGCACTGGAACTGCCCAGCATTTCGGGATTCCCCAGACTGATATATTCAATTCCCAAACCATATTCCGGCTGCTTATAACTATGGTCGAATACATTGAGTGCTTCCGGTGAATAACTATACTGTAAACTTACACCGAGAACGGGACTTTGCCGGAGGACTGCCATATCTGAGTAATGAGGGGCTATCACACCGCTGATAATATCTGCGCGTAGCTCGTGGCTTTTCTGGGCATGGCCATTCAGCGAAAACAAAAAATAGAATATGGCTGCTATTATGCCCTGTACTTTTCCCATTTCAGAATTTTATGGTTATCAGGGCTTTTTTATCAAGATTGAGCAACGAGGCTGCATCGTCGTCTCTTACTGCTATTTCGAGCAGCCCCATCGAATTGAACAGTACCACCAATTCGCCTGATGCCACCTGATTGTACGCTGTGTAAATCCGTGAAACTTTATTAAAATTACTGTTCACATAAATATTAAAATCTTTTGAACCAATGTGTTTGTCAAATAGTTCACGGCTGATATTGGTTATGCCGTTATTATAAGAATCCACATACATAATATGCCCTGTAATTGTGCCAGGTTCTATCGAAGGACTTAGCCCTGTTTTCCGATGAACATCACTTGCAGCAGTTCCTAATTCCTCGATTCTCCCACCCTGCAAAATGAAGCCTGCAATTTTTGAGTATACCGATACACAGGGAAAGCTTGGAAAATCTATCTCGTCCGGGAATACATGAATTATTGTTTCGGGAGCCCTGTCGAATATCACTCCAAAAACGCCATTATCGGTGCCTACGAAATAATGACTTTTGTGCCTGATAACCACATATGGGTTATCAGGACCAGCTTCTGTGTTCACGCAAACAAGATGTATGCTGCCGGCAGGAAGCGATTTATAGGTGCAGCGCAGAATAAATCCGGCCCGTTGGTAGCTGAATGCGGGAATGTTGTGGGTTACATCAAAAAACTTCACATCAGGTACCAAATGCATTACAGATGCTTTCAGTAATGGCAAATAGTAATCGTGATTTTTCCAATCAGAAATTATACTTACCAATGCTTGCATATTTTACTATTTTTGCTGTAGGTTGTAACCAGTGTTTAAAAAGGTAAATTTACATATTTAATATTATTTAATACAAGCATGGGGTGGGTTTTATGATTGAAAAAACTATGGTACTCGAAGTGGCTGATTTGTCGCAACTCTATGGACTTAAGGATGAGAACTTATATACCCTGCAACGTTGGTTTGCCAAGCTCAAGCTTGTTTTCAGGGGAGATTTGGTGAAAGTTTCGGGCGATGAAGAGGAAGTTAAGCGTTTCGAGGAGAAAATTCAACAGGTATTTTTGCATATGCATAAATATAACCGGTTGAGCACTGATGATTTAAGTGCAATTTTAAATGGAACTGCAAGTCAGGTGACCGAAGAACGTGAGAAAGGTATTTTGCTTTATAGTACTACAGGAAAGCCGGTTAAAGCCCGTACCAAAAATCAAAAGGCACTGGTTGATGCCGCCGAAAGCAACGATATGATGTTTGCCATTGGTCCGGCAGGAACAGGTAAAACCTACACAGCCATTGCTCTTGCTGTGAAGGCCCTGAAGGAACATCAGGTGAAACGTATCATCCTGAGCCGCCCTGCAGTGGAAGCCGGAGAAACACTCGGTTTTCTTCCCGGCGACTTGCGCGAAAAACTGGACCCCTATCTGCAACCAC
>JAGOEF010000281.1 GCA_017997855.1 Bacteroidales bacterium | reverse complement strand
TTAGTAACAAAACCCACTATAAGCATTGAGGCGACAAGCTTATAGAATGAATATGTTAAGTAACATGTTTTTTCAGGAATTCAGTTTAGCCATAAATTTCTGCATATCGATAATATAGCGTTCGTGGGTTCCTCTGCCAATAATGCCTTTACTGTCGGACAACTCAACTTCGAACACGAGTCTGCGTCCTTCAGCAACAATTACCTTACAGATGCAATGCACCATATCGCCAATGGGAGTAGCTTTTTCGTGAGTAAAATGCACCATGGTTCCCACGGTGCTGTGGCCATCGGGCAGCAAAGCCGCCACCGACTTCATACAACTGGCTTCGGCAAATGCCACCATGGCCGGCGTTGAAAAAACATCCACAAGACCCGAACCATAATTGGCGGCAGAATCAGCGGGAATGGCCTGCTTCTCGGAGTATCCGGTGAGACCGGAGAGATGAGAAAAATCCATTTATTCAAATTTTAATTGCACATCCTGAACTATCGACGGGTGCAGACTAAGCGAAACCGGACAAAGTGGCGGCACGGCATTCAGCAGCCTGCGTTGTTTCTCGGTCAGGGTACACATAGTCAGATCGACCCTGATAATCACTTTGGCAATACGGCGTGGCGGTGAATCGCTCATCACTTTTTCGACTTCGGCAGTGGCCCCGTCAATAGAGAAACCCTGCTCCTGGGCTGCTATACCCATAATGGTGAGCATGCAATCGCACAACGCGGTAGCCACCAGATCGGTGGGCGAAAACCGCATTCCCTTACCTTTATTATCAACCGGTGCATCGGTTTCGATAACAGTACCCGATTTCAGGTGTGTGTTTTCGGTTCGCAGCGAACCCAGATATGTTACACGTGCTGTAGCCATAATTTCGATTTTCTGAACTATTACTTATCAAGAATTTTAATCATCTGGAGTATTACCGAGCTGCGAAAATCCTGCTTATTGCCGGCCGAAATTGTCTTTCCCAGCAGGCGCAGGTAAATAAGCATGGTTTTAGTATTTTCGATAGGCGTAAAATACACCGGCAATTCGTCAACACTTTTCGATTCCAGGTATTTCTGAATTACATTTTTGCTGAAAAGCGCCCCGTTTTCGTAAGGATGAATGTAGAACACCACATCGAAATGCTGCTCGTTGGCAAAACTCATATCGGCAATAAAATTGTCCTTATAACCCAGCACAAACAAGTCGGGGAGAATAACCGGGAACACCGGTAAACCGAGGTTTTGTGCCATTGCCGCATACAACAGGGTTTGCATCAGGTTGTTGGCTTTCTGATACACAAACAGGTTTTCCAGACACAAATGTGCAGGCAGCACGATGTCGGTATGTTGCTTTTTCAGACCAAAATCTTCGTAAACCACTTTATTGATAATCTTCACCTTTTCGATTGCGGTTTGGTTCTGATTTATTTCCAGCCAAATCTTTTGTCGAAGGGCTTTAAATGAATTCAGGGTTTTCAGCGGATCGTATTCCGGAAAAAAAGTCTCCTGCGCAATCAGCAAGGCATCGATAAGTTCCGGTTTCTCACGCTCCGACCAGCGCTTCAGTTGGGCAACACTGTTCATGGTGTCGATTTCGTCGGCTATCATCTGAACCCGGGCCTGAAACAAGGTATCACCACTCAGGCTGCGACAATCGTTTAAAAATGGCTTTACCTCCGAAATATGGTTGAAAATATTTTCTCTGATTTGCTGATACACCTTAGGGTCGGGGTCTTCGAGCAAAAGCAGCATCGATTTTATCTGAGTTTCGTTCATCATGAGCCGGCTTCGTTTTCTTCGATACGCACCACCTGTTTCACACCCTTGATGCGAATAATTTTAGTAATGAGTTGCTCAAGGTCGGAAGTATCGTGCACAAACAACCCGATGCTTCCGGTAAACACTCCGTCGCGGGTTTCGAACTTCAGCTCCTTCATATTCACATTGGCTTCCGACGAAATTACCTGAGTAATGCGGTACACCATACCCAGTTGGTCGATACCCGAAATATTGATTTTCACCGGAAACGACATCATGCGCTGCGTTTTCCACTGCACCGACATAATGCGGTCGCCCTGTGTAGCCATCAGGTTAATGGCGTGGGCACAATTTTTACGATGTACAATCACCGAGTTATTTAGGTTCATGTAGCCTACCACATCATCGCCCGGTATTGGATTGCAGCATGTTGCCAGGGTAAAGTTTTCTTCAAGCTGGTCTTCGCTGATATCAACTGCTTTGAGTTTTTTACGTTTTTCGCCGCCGGCGTCTTTGGGTTTATACAACTTGAGCCGCAAATAACGCATGAAAATATTCTGTCCTTTATTGCTGAGGTTTTTCTCAAGGTCATCGAGCAGAATAACCCCCTGCCCTATGCGCCGGTAGAAT
The DNA here is from genome assembly GCA_017997855.1 of Bacteroidales bacterium. Next base: position 945 of record JAGOEF010000281.1, on the reverse strand, counting down.
TCTTCCTTATTGGGAACATCATAGTTCTCGCGCATCTTTTTAAAGGTTTCGTGGTCGAGTTGCACGCCCAGTTCCCTGATTTTTGCAATAAACATCTGCTGACCCTTGTCGATATTAAAACGACGTGTTTCCTTGAGTGCGTTTTTAATTTTACCCTTGGCCTTGGAGGTAGTGACAAAGCCCAGCCATTCGCGTTTCGGGGCTTGCTGTTGCGAGGTGATAATTTCCACCTGATCGCCACTCTTAAGCTCCTGCGACAGGGGTTGAAGCTGGTAATTAATTTTTGCTGCAATCGCCCGGTTCCCAATGTCGGTATGAATCTGATAAGCAAAATCGAGTGCAGTGGCTCCTACGGGAACGCGAATGAGTTTACCTTTGGGTGTAAACACATATATTTCGGAAGCAAACAGGTTGGTTTTAAAGTCATCCAGAAAATCGAGGGCATCCGATGATGGGTTCTGCAGGTGTTCTTTTACTGTTTCGAGCCAGGCATCCAGCTGACTTTCGCTTGACTCGCCGTTTTTATATTTCCAATGCGCTGCATACCCTTTTTCGGCAATTTCGTCCATCCGCTGCGAACGGATCTGCACTTCGACCCAGCGCCCCATGGGCCCCATTACCGTAACGTGCAATGCTTCGTAGCCATTGGCTTTTGGTGTGGTTATCCAGTCGCGGATGCGGTTTTCGCGCGGGAGGTACACATCGGTAATCAACGAAAATATCTTCCAGCATTGCTCTTTTTCTGAAACATTGTCGTCGGAACTAAAAACAATGCGAACGGCAAACACATCGTAAATTTCTTCGAAAGTCACATTTTTCTTCTGCATTTTATTCCAGATGGAATAAATCGACTTGGGGCGACCCGTAATATTGCAGGCAATATGATTCGATTGCATTTTCTGTTTGAGAGGAGCCACAAAGCTTTCTACGTATGTATTCCGTTCG
>JAGOEF010000280.1 GCA_017997855.1 Bacteroidales bacterium | reverse complement strand
GAACAATGCCACGCGGCAGGCATACCCCGGGATTATACCGATTTCGACAAACTGATAATTTTGTCGGCAACGCTGGCACTTCGCAATACCGGAATTGATGCATCCTCGGAACGGACAGTTTTCATTCTATCGACAACCAAAGGTAATATTTCACTTCTAGCGGAAGGATTTACCAAAGGTTCCCCCGATAAAAGATTGTTTTTGTGGCACAGTGCCGGTTTACTTTCAGACTTTTTTAACAATCCGAACAAGCCCATGGTTGTTTCGAATGCCTGTATTTCGGGTGTTTCGGCACAGCTTGTTGCCCGACAACTTTTACTTTCGGGCCGGTTCGATTATGCTGTGGTTGTTGGAGCCGATTTGGTCTCGAAGTTTGTAGTTTCAGGTTTTCAGTCTTTTAAGTCCTTGTCACAACAGGTTTGCCGTCCTTTTGATGCAGCAAGAGAAGGACTGAATATCGGCGAGGCAGCCGGAACCATTGTCCTGGGACGTGCTTCAGGTGTCGACGAATTACCTGCAAACAATCTGTATATTGCCGGTGGATCCATCACCAACGATGCCAATCATATTTCGGGGCCGTCGCGTACAGCCGAAGGTCTATACCGGGCCATTGCATCGGCTGTTAAAACAAATAATCACGAAGAGCCCGGGTTTATTTGTGCACATGGCACGGCAACACCCTATAACGACGAAATGGAAGCCATTGCCCTGAACCGGGTTCACATGCAGCATATTCCGGTGTTTAGTCTGAAAGCCTATTTTGGTCACACACTGGGCGCTGCCGGCTTAATAGAAACCATCATAGCTTCGCAGGCATTACGACAATCGGTAATACCCGCCAATGCCGGCTACAACGAATGTGGTGTAAGTCAATCTGTTGCAGTTAACACTGAAACAAAAGCCTATGCCTGCAGTTCGTTCCTGAAAACCGTATCGGGCTTCGGGGGCTGTAATGCTGCCATGCTGGTGAAAAAGAAGGAGGTGAACTGATGATTCTGGTTTCGAAATATTGCGTGATGCGAAGGCATACATTAATCGAAGATGGAAAACTCATTTTCGAAAGCAACCCCGATCTTAAATACAGCGAATTTCTTGCGGCAGTATATCGCAATCTGCAACTCCAATACCCCAAGTTCTTTAAGATGGACGAATTGTCGAAAACCGGTTTTCTTGCTGCCGAAGTATTATTGTCTGGCCGTACCGACAATCGAAACATGCAAAACGAAAATATGCCGGTTTATATGATATGCAGGTCGTCGTCGCTCGAAACCGACGAAAACTTTGAACTTACTACCGGAGCTGAATATTTCCCAAGCCCTTCGGTATTTGTTTACACGCTACCTAACATTGTGCTGGGTGAAATCGCAATAAAAAATAAGTTATACGGCGAAAATACCTGCTTCGTATGCGAAGACTTTGCCAATGAAATTGTTTTCGATTATATTTGTCAGGGAGTCAGATCTGCCTGCCCGAACGAAGCGTTGGTACTGTTTATCGATCAGTACGATGGCGTGGGTGAGGTGTTGGCTGTTTTGATTTCGGAACAGAGAAACGAAAATGATGGTATAACCGGGTTTACAATTGAACATATCAACGAATTATTAAATAAACACTGAATATGGAAGAATTAATTTTAAAACTGAAAGAGCAAATTATCGAAGTGTTGAATCTCGAAGGAATGACTCCCGAAGATATTGACGAAAATGCACCCTTGTTTGGTGAAGGTCTTGGTCTCGACTCGATTGATGCATTGGAACTGATTGTGTTGATGGAGAAAAACTATGGGATTAAATTACAGGATGCCAATCAGGGCCGCGAGATTTTCAGGTCGGTAAGCTGCATGGCTGATTATATCAGCAAAAACAGAAAATTCTGAGATGAATTGCCGTATTTTGGTTAGCGGTATGGGTATTGTTTCCGGCATAGGTAACAATACAGACGAAACCCTGGCTTCGTTGCTCGAAACGCGCACAGCCATTGGCGAACTACGTCATTTAAACACCATACACCCTTTGCCTTGTGCCGAAGTAAGTCTCAGCGACAGCGAAATGAAGGCTATGCTGGGCATTCCCGAAAACGCTGTTTTTACAAGAACCGCATTGCTGGCGATAGTTGCCACACGCGAGGCACTCCAAATGTCGGGCATCGAAAAGGGCATTCCAAAACGTATTGCATTTATTAACGGCACTACAGTTGGGGGTATGGAAAAAAGCGAATTGTATTATACCGATTTTCTGACCAACGACAATTTCAACGAATATATTGCTGCGCACGATTGTGGTGCCTGCACCGAAATCATTGCCGATTATTTTGGTTGTTTCAGTTATGTTTCAACGCCATCAACAGCTTGTTCATCGGCAGCCAACGCCATAATGCTGGGTGCTGACCTCATCAGGGCAGGCATTGTTGATATTGCTGTAGCGGGTGGCACCGAGTGCATCACACGCTTTCACCTGAATGGGTTCAATTCGCTTATGATACTTGACAAGCAGGTGTGCCGGCCTTTCGATGAAACCCGTGCCGGCCTGAACCTCGGCGAAGGAGCAGCCTATCTGGTACTGGAATCGGAAGAAACAGCCCGATTACGCGGCATATCGGCCATTTGCGAATTGTCGGGTTATGGCAATGCATGCGACGCTTATCATCAAACGGCCTCATCACCCGAAGGTATAGGCGCCAGCCTGGCCATGAAAAAAGCCCTCGCTTCGGCTCACCTGCAGCCCGCTGAAATCGGATATATCAACGCACATGGAACCGGTACACCCAACAACGACGAGTCGGAAGGCAATGCAATTGTGCATGTTTTTGGGGAAAAACCACCTTTTGTCAGCTCTACAAAATCGCTGACAGGACATACTACCAGTGCTGCCGGTGGAGTTGAAGCCGTAATTTCGATACTGGCCATGAAACATGGTTTTATTCCCGCCAATTATAATTTCGGCGAACCCATGAAAAGCCTGCCCTTTGAACCGGTGAAGGCCAAAATTGAGCCTGCTGAAATTAACCATGTACTGTCGAATTCGTTTGGTTTCGGTGGAAACAACTCAAGTCTGATATTTTCAAAAACCGACAACTAAATCATGAAACTGAACCAGGTTTATATAAATGGCATAGGAGCTATTTCGGTACAACACGATTTAAGCATCAATGGTCTTGCAAATCCATTGAGCTTCCGGCAAAATTATGTTCGCTGTGCCGATCCGAATTTCAGAGATTACTTCGACCCAATGGCTGCCCGCAGGATGAGCAAAATCATCAAAAGAGCCATTATTACCGCTGACATAGCATTGAAAGATGCCCAAGTTGAGCTCCCCGATGCTGTTA
>JAGOEF010000279.1 GCA_017997855.1 Bacteroidales bacterium | reverse complement strand
TTTTGCTGTAATCGGCATTCTCCATTTTCAGGGAATCTAAATTGCGCCAGGCAATGATGTTGTCTTCCTCATCGGTAAGAATTACCGGAATGGTGGTGTTGTTTTTGAGCACTTCGAACAAAAAACTGACGTCCTGATCCGACTCCATGTTGGCCAGATTCTTGGTGGCTTCGGCCCAAAGCTCTACTTTCTTGCGCTCTTCTTCCGATAATTTTTTCATTAAAAAATTGGTGTAGATAAGCGACAGAGCCCCAATTGCAACAGCTGCAAAAAAGAGCACCATTTTCCACCTGCGTTTTCTTTTATATATATTCACGTTATCGAAATTCTATTTTACTCAAACGATACGACTGGCAATATATTACAAATTTTATTGATAAACACCGTTAATTCTGAAAAACAGCAGCCCTGCCACATTGGCAAGATAAACAATCCAGACAAAATATCGCAGCCATGCCGAACGTGTACCGGCAAACAACTGCGAAAGAGCCATGCTCACCGGAAATAGCAGGAATACCGCAGAGCCCGGTGTTTGAAGCGGTAATATCATGACAATTATGGTAATGCCGGCAAAATAGAAAACAATTCCCTGATAGCGCCGGGTAATCACTTTTTTGAATCCCGAGGCCAACGAATAGTGTATCAACGCAACCAAACTGAGAAACAGGGGTGATGCCGTAGAAATCAGATTCGCGACACTGTATTTGTTTAGGTCAGGTGTTAATGGGCGATGGCTGAGGAATGCTTTTTCGAAAACCGGCATGTAATCGAAAAAATACAGTCCGAAAAACAAAAACAACAAGGGCGTGGCAAGCCCCAGAATCAGGGCAAAAACCTCTTTCCGTTTTATCGAGCGAAGGCTGAACATCGCAATAGCAATAAGTGTAAGAAAAATAAATGCGTAAGAACTGATTAGTCCTGCAAGCGAGACCAAAAAACCGGCGTCGAAAGCATTGCTGTTTGCATTTTCTTTGCGGAACATGGGTAAAATTCTGGCTAAGGCAGCCAAAATAAGAAACAACGACAGGAGTGCCGGAACAACACCAAATCCGGATATTATTAATGCACTGAAGCAAATTATTAAAAACGACGGGCGCTGAAATGCCGATTCTACTATCAGGAAACGGTTGTTTATTGTATTTCCAATAACGGCAAGCAAAAGGAATAAGGATGAGATTATTACAGCATCAATTCCAGCAGGAACCGCCTTTATGCTGATTAATCCGAAAACGAAATTATAATCGGTAAGCTGCAGTGGTTCCGAAAGGGCAAGTGTGTACCTGATGCCTCCCGCAAGTATTGCCAGCAATACAACGAAAACATAGTTCACCGGGGTGTTGCGGTATAGCAGGCTTTTTTTCATTGCAGGTCGGCACCTATGTCGCAGCGATAGTATTTCTTGTCGTAATTTATTTGTGCAACATCGCTGTAGGCCATTTGCAAGGCTTCGGGCAGTGTTTTACCATACGCGCTTACCGCCATAACACGCCCACCGGCTGTTACCAGATTCCCATCGGTAATAATCGTCCCGGCGTGAAAAAGCAGGCTTTTTGATGGTTTTTCGATAAAATCGATGGGCTTGCCTTTTTCGTATGACTCGGGATATCCACCCGAAACCAGCATTACCGACGCAACAAACCGGGTGTCGGGAACGAGGTATTTACCACCCAGATTACCTCCGGCGGTAGCCAGAATTATTTCGAACAGATCGTTTTTAATGCGCGGCAGTACCGATTCGGTTTCAGGGTCGCCCATCCTGACGTTGTATTCGATGACATACGGGTCGCCGTTTACGTTCATCAGACCGGCAAAAACAAAACCCTTGTAGTCGATGTTTTCGATTTTCAAGCCTTTAACGGTGGGAACCACAATGCGCTCTTCCACTTTTTGCATAAAGGCAGGTGTGGCAAAGGGTACCGGTGAAACCGATCCCATCCCCCCGGTGTTGGGGCCGGTGTTGTTTTCGCCGATGCGCTTATAGTCTTTTGCCTCGGGCAGCATCAGATACGAGTCGCCGTCGGTGAGAAAAAACACCGAAAGCTCAATGCCATGCAAATATTCTTCGACCACCACGCATTGGCTGGCAGCTCCAAACATCCCGCCCAGCATTTTCCGTAGAATCTGGCATGCTTCGGTGGCAGTATCAACAATGATAACACCCTTTCCGGCTGCCAATCCGTCGGCTTTCAGCACAAACGGTGCCTGAAGGCTTTCGATGAAGCGACAGCCGTCCTCCACATTTTCGCGGGTAACCGAAAGATGCCGCGCAGTGGGTATTCCGTGCCGGTTCATAAATTGCTTGGCAAAATCTTTACTTCCTTCGAGCATGGCTCCCCGGGCAGAAGGACCCAGAATACAGATATGCTTCAGTGCGTTATCCGATTTAAAATGGTCGTAAATACCGGCAACCAACGGGGCTTCCGGTCCCGGCAGAATGAAGCCGATATGCTTTTCGAGGGCAAAGCGTCCGATGGCTTCAAAGTTTGTAATGTCGAGGTTTACATTGGTTCCACAATTCAGGGTGCCCGCATTGCCGGGGGCAATATACAGTTCGTCGCAAAGGCGGCTTTGCGATATTTTCCATGCCAGCGCGTGTTCGCGCCCTCCCGATCCAAGTATTAATACATTCATACAGCGTGTTTTCGGTGCTTAAAGCGATTCTTTGACAATATAGCGTACAGTGTTGCGACTTCTCTGTTCCAGTAAGATACTTCTGTCTTTGGTCATTTTCATTACAGCCTCTTCATTATAGTGCCTGATGGTAATCAGCGTCAGTTTATCGTTGTAGCGTACCGTGAATTTTTTCTGCAAATCGCCAATGAGGCGCGAAAAAGTTTCGGAATTGGTATCGGCGCAGGCCGAAAAACTGATGGCAGAATTTTGTATCAGGTTCACATGTGTGCGATGTTTGTTGAGCAGGGCAAAGAAGTGACTGATATGGTCCTCGGCAATAAACGAAAAATCCTTGGGTGATATCGACAGAAGTACCTGATTGTGTTTCAGAATATATATCGGCGGATAGCTGATGTGTTTGTCGGAATGGGCGATGCAGGTACCCTCGGTTTCGGGGGTTACAAACGATTTTACATACAAGGGAATGCGTTTATTCTCGAGGGGTTTAACCGTTCGGGGATGAATCACCTTGGCTCCGTAAAACGTGAGTTCGATGGCTTCCTGATACGACAGAAAGTCTATTTTTTCGGGGTTTGGATACCACGCAGGGTCTGCATTCATAATGCCGGGGACATCTTTCCAGATACTCACACTTTCGGCATTGAGCAAATAGGCCAGAATAGCGGCAGTAAAATCGGAACCCTCACGACCCAGTGT
>JAGOEF010000278.1 GCA_017997855.1 Bacteroidales bacterium | reverse complement strand
TGGTGAAATTAACCGTTGACAAATTGCTGTTATAATCGGTTAGCTCAATTCGAACATGGTAGTTTTTTCCAGCATCAGGAATAAATAACCCACGATTTTTCACCGCTGGATAGAGCTTCAGGTCGTTTCCTTCTTCGAGCCAGCAGCGTTGTACGTCGCGTTTTTCACCGATTAAGTAAGCGTAATCAAAATGACTGTTTTTTCGGTTTTGCAACGCGAAATCAATTTTTTCCATCCGGCTATGGTAATACAGACTGTCGTCGATAAATAGCTTCACCTGCCAAACGCCGTATTTGTTTGTTGTGTAGTTGATTCTATCGGTGTATTCAATGCCGAAACCGGTTAGTCCTGAGCACACAATTCCGTTTTTTAAAACCGTATATTTTCCGGCTGTTCCAGTTGTTTTAATCAAGAGTTTTTCATTTTTCTGATTAACCAGTGCGTTTTTTGTTGCCGGATATATCACGACGGACATAATATCGGGCGGAATATTATCGGTGATTTTGTAAACCGACGTGAGTGTATTGACAGGGTTCTCCGATGCGGTTTCGCGCAATTCGAAGTGCAGGTGAGGGCCCGCTGATTGTCCGGTGTTTCCTGAGTAGGCTATAATTTCGCCTTGTTTTACAATGAATTTTTCTGGTGGGAGCAAGGTGTCGAGCGAAAAGTTCTTTCGAAGATATTGTTGCTCCTCAACCCATTGGGCAATGTTGTTGTTGAAGCGGCTCAGGTGACCATAAACCGAAGTATAGCCCGATGGATGGTCAACATACAACGCCAGTCCATATCCATAAGGAGATACCAGAATTCGGGAAACATATCCTTCTTGCACCGCCACGATGGCTTTGCCTTCTTCTACCGTATAATAATCAAGTCCTGTGTGAAAATGTTTCGATCTTGGCTCTCCAAAGTTACCGGTTAACGGGTAGTTTACTTGCAAAGGATAAGAAAAATTCAATTTATTAAGATTGTTCTGAGATACACATAAGTTGCAATAAATCAATATGTTTAAGGTCGATAATATAATTTTTAGTTTCATTGTCAAAAAATGTGCTTCCGTTTGAGCAAAACTATACCGATAATTGTTTTAAAAGAAATAAAATTAAATTATTTTTGTAGTAAGATAATAAGTATGAACGCTGAATACGAAAGTGTATTGCTGAAACTTCAGGCAAAAACAGAAAAGCTGATTGCCCTGTATGCTGCCGAGAAAGAAAAAAACAGCAGACTTTCGCAGGAAGTTGAACATTTTAAGTTATCTTTGAGTGAAAATAAAACTGAAGTAGAAACGTTAAAAACAAAATATGAAAACCTGCGCCTGGCCGGTGCCATTCTGGCTGAATCAGATGGCAATTCAAACGAAGCCCGGCAACGGTTGAACAGAATAATACGGGAAATTGACCAGTGTATTGCTCTATTAAACAGATAACAATCGGATGAACGAGAAACTGACCATAAACATTAATATCAGCGAACGGAGCTATCCGATTAATATAACCCGTGGCGATACCCAACGCGAAGAACTCATTCGTAAAGCAGCCGATCTGGTGAATAATACGGTGGGGCAATATCGCAAAATGGGGTATGTAAGTCGCGACGAACAGGATTACCTTGCTATGGCAGCCCTTCAGCTGGCAATGAAATTTACCGAAAAAGGCAATAGCGAGGATATTACACCAATATTTAATAAACTGAAAGACATCAGTCTGATGATTGATGAAATTTTAGAGCAAGAGCAGAAAGTTCTTTAACATAAAATACGGCCCGTATTAATTCTTTAAAGGTTGAAAAACTCAACACTACTACAATTGGAGCATGACTCTGATTATGTACGGCAGGCCTCAGCCCGATTCGTCGGGTTTGCCTAACGGCAGCAGTGGAAGGCGGAAATTTTCAGGACGCTCCACCCATGTGAAAACAGGGGTTTTTCAAACAATTAAAGTGATTAATACGGGTTTTTTATTAATTTAATACAGTATACTGAAATGGATGCTATAACTTGGATTGTTGGTGCGGTTGCTTTAATTGCGGGTGGAGGATTGTCTTTTTTCCTTTGGGATAAAGCCCTCGTCCGTAAAAAAGAACGTATCATAAAGGACGCCGAAACCGAAGGCGAAGTGATTAAAAAGGAAAAGATGCTGCAGGCTAAAGAAAGATTTCTTCAGTTGAAGACCGAACACGAAGCAGTAATTAACGAACGAAACCAAAAGATTGTAAACGCCGAAAACAGAATCAAACAAAAAGAAACGACAGTTTCACAAAAAATTGAAGAATTGCAGCGTAAGGAAAAAGAAATTGAAACCTTGCGTGAAGGCATCGAAATGCAGCGTGAACGCCTCGAGAGGAAAGAGGAAGAGCTTGAAAAACTGCATAAAGAGCAAGTGATTAAACTCGAAACTGTATCAGGTTTGTCGGCCGAAGAAGCAAAAAAACAATTGGTGGATTCACTCAAAAGTGAGGCTATTACTGAATCTATGGCAATGGTAAACGAAATTGTTGAAGAAGCAAAGATGACCGCCAATAAAAAAGCCAAGAAAATTGTTGTGGAGACTATTCAGCGGGTTGCATCGGAAGCTACCATCGAAAATGCGGTGACTGTGTTCCATATCGAAAGTGACGAACTGAAAGGCCGCATTATTGGTCGCGAAGGCCGTAATATCAGGGCACTCGAAGCCGCTACCGGTATCGAAATAATTGTTGATGATACTCCCGAAGCGATAATACTCTCCGGCTTCGACCCAGTGAAACGCGAAGTAGCCCGACTTGCTTTACACCAACTGGTCACCGATGGCCGAATTCACCCTGCCCGCATCGAAGAGGTGGTAAACAAAGTTGCCCATCAGGTTGAGGAAGAAATGATTGAAACCGGTAAACGTACCACCATTGATTTGGGAATTCATGGTTTGCATCCCGAATTGATACGTCTTATCGGTAAAATGAAATACCGTTCTTCGTATGGTCAGAATTTGCTGCAACACTCGCGAGAAGTAGCAAATCTATCGTCGATAATGGCTGCTGAACTGGGTTTGAATGCAAAACTTGCCAAACGTGCCGGATTACTTCATGATATTGGTAAAATTCCTGATGAGGAAACAGACCTTCCACATGCCATTTACGGTATGCGCTTAGCCGAAAAGTTCAAAGAACGCCCCGAGGTGATTAATGCCATTGGTGCTCACCACGATGAGATCGAAATGACCAGTCTGATATCTCCGGTAGTGCAGATTTGCGATGCAATTTCGGGTGCACGTCCCGGTGCACGACGCGAAATTGTGGAATCGTATATTAAACGTCTGAACGACCTTGAAGCCCTGGCTCTCTCGTACCCCGGTGTTCTTAAAACCTATGCCATTCAGGCTGGT
>JAGOEF010000277.1 GCA_017997855.1 Bacteroidales bacterium | reverse complement strand
GATGGTAAACTCAGCTTGCAGATTGTCGAAAAGGCGCAGATTGATCTGAGTAAACCCGACCAGAAAGCCATGTTCGAAGCAGCCACACATTTTAACCCGGTTGATTTGGTGTGCAGTCTGCGCGATTACACAGGCAATGCCTTTGATCTGCTGAAATACCGCGACCCAAACACCTGTTTTGTTGCTTCGAAAACTCATCAGGGAGAGGCTTTATCAGCACTCGAACTGCCCGGTTTGTGGAATGGAGCCATGGCAGACTGGATTACGGTTTTTGTCGAAGTTCCGCTTATCACTTTCAATCCGGTGAAAGAAGTGAACGATTTATTGCGTGATGAGCATCAGAATCCCTTGCCAAGATGAAAATCAATAAGCGGAAAATACCGTATTTTATCTGGATTTTGGCCGGATTGGTACTGGGTGTGCTGTATGGACTTTTTTCGGCGAAATTATCGCTGATAAGTTTTACCGCTGATTTTATTAAGCCCTGGGGTATCATTTTTATCAACCTGCTGAAGCTCGTTGCCATACCCCTCATTTTATTTTCGCTGATAAAAGGCGTTTCCGATTTAAAAAACATCTCCCGTTTGTCGCGTCTTGGTCTAAAGACCATTGCCCTGTATCTGATAACCACAATGCTGGCTGTCTCTTTAGGTTTGGTGTTGGTAAATATCATCCGTCCGGGTGAATACTTTGCGCACGGAGCCGAAAACACACTCGCGGAGTCGTATTCTGCATCGCTGGCGGCCAAGCAACAGGCAGCCGAAACACTAAAGGAACAGGGACCCTTGCAGGTGTTGGTCGACATCGTTCCCGACAATATTGTTGCTGCCGCTTCAAACAATTCCATGATGTTGCAGGTAATTTTTGTTGCATTGCTTTTTGGTGTTGCCATGATTTTATTGCCCGTTCAAAAAGTAAAACCATTCAAAGATGTGATTGACTCGGGCAACGACATCGTGTTGAAAGTAATTGACATAATAATGTATATGGCTCCGCTCGGAGTGTTTGCCCTGATGGCTTCGGTGATTGCCGATATAACACAGGCAAATGCAGGCAGTACAGGAGGTCTTTTTTCATCGCTTTTAATGTATGCACTGGCTGTTGTTGTCGGATTGTTCCTGCTATTATTGTTGTACCCGGTGGTACTTCGCATCATTGCACGATTGCCCGTGTTAAGATTCTTTAAGTCGGTATTTCCGGCACAACTGCTCGCTTTTTCAACCAGCAGTTCAGCTGCAACCCTGCCTGTTACGATGAAGTGTGCCGAAGAAAACCTTGGTGTCAGCGACGAAGTATCGAGCTTTGTTTTACCTCTGGGCGCCACCGTGAATATGGATGGAACAGCCCTTTATCAGGCGGTAGCCGCTGTATTTATTGCTCAGGTATACGGAATTGATTTAGGATTGACAGAGCAACTGAGTATAGTATTCACGGCCACCATTGCTTCCATTGGGGCCGCAGCTGTGCCCGGCGCCGGTATTATTATTCTCTCCATCATCCTCAATTCGCTGCACATTCCGGTTGAGGGTATAGCCATGATTATTGCTGTCGACCGGCCCCTTGATATGCTGCGTACCACGGTAAATGTTACCGGCGATTGTTTTGTCGCTTCCATAATATCGCGCAAAACATTGCTTAATAAAAAGCCAAGGCATTAGTTCTATTTTGATAATTCTTACGTACCGGAATTGTAATTACATTTACTTGAAAAATCTACGATATGAAAGCTCCGTCAGTAAGCCTCAATGCTTCTTTGTGCAAGAAATGCAGGATTTGCACCGAAATCTGCCCCAACCTGATTTTCAGGTTTTATGAAGGTGAGATTCATTGCGATGATTCACGTTTACCCTTGTGTATAGGTTGCGGGCAATGTATGGCAGCCTGTTCTTCGCAGGCCATCCAAATTGAGGGTATTCGTTATGGAAGCGAAATATTTCCCTTAGCTCAGGAAACAGTATCTGACGCCGGCTTTGTTTCGTTGCTCGAATCGCGCAGGTCGGTGCGCTCATTCCTCGATAAAGATGTGCCGGAAGAATTGCTTCGTGACATTGTTGACAGTATCGCCATGGCTCCGCCATCGTTCCCTCCGGTCAAAATATCGCTTTCGGTGGTAAAGAACCGTGAAACCATGGAAAGGCTGCTTCCGCACATGGTCGGTTTATACGATAACATGGTGAAAGGGTTGAAGCATCCGGTAGCAAAACATATGATCAGACGGAAAATGGGGGCAGAGAAATACCGGATGGTTAAGAACCATTTGCTGCCCATATTGAATGCAAAACTGCCGTCGATGAAAGCCGGCACCGAAAATGCCATTACACGGGGAGCCCCGGCGATGATTGTTTTTCACGCCCACAGCGAAGCTGAGAATGCTGCCACCGATACGTATATTGCACTGGGTTTTGCCTTACTGAGAGCCCACTCGCTGAAGCTGGGTGCAACTTGTGTCGATTTGATTGCTCCTGCCATAAATAAGGTTCCATTGCTGAAGGAGCTGCTACAGATACCGGAACAACATACTGCAATTGCTGCAATAATCGTAGGATATCCGAAGTACCGCTTTCGGAACGGGATTCGAAGATCGCTGCAATCGGTTGTTTTTTTGTAAAATTGGTTGTAACATTGCAACAGGTTAAAATGCTTTGGTTATGAAACAAGTTGTTCGTCTGGCTGCTTTCAGTAAAACAGATTATAATTACCTGCTCACTGTAATCGAAAATAAATCAGACATTCCAGACAGTTTCGAAGTGTGGTCCGAAGTGCATAAGGCCGAAAAAAAAGAACTGTATGAAAAAGGGTGCCGGGTTCGTGAAATTAAAATCGATGTTGACGAATTGATTGAATACTGCGAATTACGCAACCTTAAACTGAATGTAAAAGCCATTCAGCAATATGTGTTAAACTTTTAATCAACCCCGTTATGAGGATATCAGTTGTGGTTTTGCTTGGAGTCATTTTTTTAATGTCGTGTGGTCAAAAAAGCAATCAAAAACAAACCGGCACCAGCAAACTGGCTTATGCTGAAATTAATTTGTCAGAATACGGAATCCCCGTTAGTGTAACAGTTCCCGAAGGGTCGAAGGTAGAAGAGTCAATCGCAATGAGCATGTTTTCGGGTTTTGGGCTGGTGGCTTACGAAATAAAAAAAGACAATTTTGTACTCGAAGTTACCTGTATGCAAAGCGACTCGTTGAACACTCCGGCCAATCGTATGAAATCGGAAAAAGAAATGATTACTGATGATTCGGAGTTTGATTCTTTTGTTGAAGAAGGTGATAAAGGTTTTATTTACAAAAAGAAAAGTGAAAGTGGTGTTGACTATAATTTCTTCTATGTAGTTAAGTCCGGCAATTCGATGGTTGAATTC
>JAGOEF010000276.1 GCA_017997855.1 Bacteroidales bacterium | reverse complement strand
GGTGGAATCCATGATTCAGGCAGTTAACTATAATGCCATACTGCAACTGCAGGTAATTGGTGCAGAACGACCCGTTTCTGAAATTTACGGCTGTGCTGTCGTGATTATAAAAATTTCCGGTTTCACCATTTGAAGCATGCCCCGCCTGAAGTTTCACATAAGAACTCCTCCATAACCACAGTACCGAAGCCGATGGCATATAACCGGGCGACCATACCGGATAGGACATCTCGTTGAAAACCCGAAGCTGCACCTGCGCAGCCACATCAACCAGAAGACGGTATTTGAGCGATGTAACCAGGTAGAAACGGGAACCGCAAGCAGCCTCAACCCAGGGTCTGTCACCCGAAAAATTCTCGATTACCGGCAGTAAAGCCATGTAATTCAAGTCGGGCTGCGAGTTCTGGATACAGCGAAAACTTGAGGAAACTTGTGCGGTGTCCTGGGCTGTGGAATGATATGCTGCAAATAGCAGCAGCAACCCGATTACCAGAAATTTGCATTTACTCACCGGCGGCATATGGATTAAAGTAAGTCGCTGGCGAGTTCAGCCAGATAGCTTCTTTCACCTTTAATCAGGTTGATATGGGCAAAAATATCCTGACCGCGCATTTTCTCAGCAAGATACGACAGCCCATTCGAAACCGAATCCAGATAAGGAGAGTCGATTTGCTGAATATCGCCGGTGAAAATAATCTTGGTACCTTCACCAGCACGGGTAATAATGGTTTTTACCTCGTGTGGGGTAAGATTCTGGGCTTCGTCAATAATAAAAAACACACGCGATAAGCTTCGGCCACGGATATATGCCAATGGTTCGATAAGTAATTTTTCGCTTTTCAGCATTTCCTCGATTCGCTTAAAGTCGGCCGATTGCTGGCTGAATTTATGCTTTATCACCGAAAGGTTATCGAACAAAGGCTGCATGTAAGGATTTATTTTTTCTTTAGCATCACCGGGCAGAAAGCCGATGTCCTTATTCGATAAAGCAACAATCGGACGGGCGAGAAATATCTGCAGAAAGCTCTTGCGCTGGTGTATAGCGGCAGCCAGAGCCAGCAAGGTTTTTCCCGTACCTGCTTTTCCGGTGAGTGCAACCAGTTGAATTTCGGGACGCAGGAGGGCATCAATGGCAAAGGCCTGTTCAGCATTGCGGGGTTCAATGCCATAGGCAGCAGTTTTCACAATCCGGTCGATAACATTCTTAAACGGATCGAAATGGGCCAGTACCGAACTCGACCCGTTTCGCAATACAAAATACTGGTGAGCAATCGGTTCAAAATTGAGGCTAAAATCTTCGACCGGAATTCCCTCGGGGTGGTCGTACAGGCTGGCAATCATCGATTTATCGGCTCCTTCGACAATGGGCACCTGTTTGCGGATGGTGTCGAGGTTGGCCACTTTATCGTTCTTATAGTCTTGCGCAGTCAGCCCCAGCGATTTAGCCTTCACCCTCAGGTTAATGTCTTTGGTAACCAACACAACCTGCCGCTCGGTGTTCTTATCGCGCAGATACTGTGCAATAGCCAGAATGCGGTGGTCGGGTATTTGTTCCGGAAACGAATTTTGCAGTTCCTTACCAAAAGGCTTCCCTGTTTCGACAAACAGTTTACCGAGGCCTTCGCCCAGAGGAACACCACCTTCGAACATTTCTTCGCCCGATAGTTCATCGAGTACCCGGGTAAATTCCCGTGCATGAAAATTTATCAGGTCGTTGCCCCGCTTAAAGTGGTCGAGCTCTTCGAGAACCACAATGGGAATAATAATATCGTTTTCCTGAAACTTAAACAGGCATTCGTGGTCGTGCAGCAATACGTTGGTATCGAGCACAAATAGCTTGGTTGAATTCTTCATCTCCGCAAATTTCGAAGCCGAATTTACCAAATTAAAACATCATGTCGTTAGTTCATTTACACTATTTGCGCAATTGTTGAAAAAAACAGCAGTTTATCAACAATTAATACACCACAAAGCGCTTCGAAAACCTATTACTTCCGCTTTCGATATGCATCAGGTAGAGGCCCGGACTCAAGCTACTGATATCAAGCACATTGCGCTGCCATCCTGCCGCAGTTTCCATACTAAACGAAAGCACGGACTTCCCGTTTATATCGGTAATGGTGCAATACACCTGATCTGCCATATTCAGGTTGGTCACGAGGCTTATCCTGTCTGCAGCAGGGTTTGGAAAAACCGAAAAGTCATTGTCATTACTGAAGTTTTCGCGATATAAACTTTGGTCAATTACAAAATGATGGGGATCAGGTTCTCCAATCAACGGGTGTTTTTCGGTGCGTCCCGATTCATCGGAGGCTTCCAGATAATAGTCAATCACATCACCATCGGCAAGTCCGGTAAGATTATATTGCCATTGACTACCCGATGTATTGGTCATTTCGTAAGTGGAATACGCGCCATTGTTCACCCGATAGTGAATTTTCACCGAACCGGCAGCAAGCTCAAAACCTGAATAAGGGAAAATATTGGCTTTCACCTGATATTCATCAAAGTATGCCACGGTGTCGGTGTAGGGAATATGATTTATATACAGCATTCCAAAATCAGGCACTTCATGGGTACGGCAATGCAATGCATCGGTAGCCTCCCATGAGTCGTACGACACACCGATAACCTCGTAACCCGGCATAGCCAGCTCGTAAGCTTCCAGTGCCTCGTCGTTCCATTCCGACCCGGGTACCAAAGGAACAAAAACCTTTTCGTTCATGATTAAACTATTGGTATAAGGCTGTCCATCGGGGCTATACACCCTGAATACCTGAAATTTATTTCCATACGAAGAGTTTTTATTGGCGAAGAAATCAGCCACCGCTTCGTAGTCATCGTAGCGGGAATCAGATGGTGTCACCTGCCCTATCAACACCTTATCGACGTCAAGAAATTTACCCCAGCAATCAATATGCTCGATGTATTCCCCTAAAGGATCATCGATAAACATATAATCGGTAACGCCCAGATAATCTTCGGCCAGGGTCTGCAATTGTGCCTGTGTCTGGGTACTATTCTCGGATAATACAAGGGTTGTGCTGGCAGCTTTACCTAAACCATCGCACATATAATTTCCACCGGTATGGGTAATATTCATACCAAAAACCTCTATATCAAAGTATTCACCCAAACGAACGGGAATATCATCATCGCTGGGCCGCGGACGATTGTAAGGGAAATCGACAATTCCCACCTGTGGTGACTCTCCGTAGGCAATAAACCAGGGACTATAATCGCGCGACCAGTAAGAATTGAGCGAATAGTTAATCAATGTAATATTATCCATATTGGCACCGGCATTTTGTAACTGGCTGGTCACCGAAGAATTCCATGAAGAACTCGAAACTACCACATATACCATCACATTCTCCGAC
>JAGOEF010000275.1 GCA_017997855.1 Bacteroidales bacterium | reverse complement strand
ACCACTTAAAGTCTTTCAGGAATGCATCGGCTTCTTTTAGCTGGTCAATCGGAATGATGATGCCATCGGGTTTCTCGAAGAATTTTATGCGTTCCACTTTCTTGTCTTCGCGGTAAATAATCATGTTGGTGCAAAATATCTTATTCAAGCCCGACAGCTCCTGCGTGTTCTCGTCGCGGATAAAGTAAATGGTCTGGCTGTCGTTGTAAATCTCCACCCTGCACACATCGTTGTTGCGGAAGTAAGCCACGAGCCTCCTGCCCTGAATCTGGTTGAAATACGAAGAGTCTTCCTGCTGCACTATAAGCGCATAGCCGGTTATTTCGGCATGATGGGCCTTGTTGTTTTCGAAGTAGAGAATCATTTTTTCGCCGCTCAACTGGTTCCCCTGCGACCAAATCACGGGTTTACCGAACATTTCGGAGATGGAGTCGGCGGAGTTATACACGAGCGAATCGCAGCGTGCCTGCACATCATCGCGAAAAACCTGCACGTGGCGGAAAGCCCGCACCAGCTTGTTGTTGGCCGAGTCGATGTCGATATGCACGGTGTCGGAATGCATAAACAGCGTATCGCCTTCGTTGACATACACGACCAGCACGCTGTCGGTAAGCATGGCTTTCTCCGGGTTTTCGTAATATTGCCCGTAGTTGCCATAGGCCCTCACGTTTTCGAGGGTATCAATCACGCTCACATGCATAAAAGCCTTGCCCATGCGCAGGTTTCGGTCGTAGAAGAGGCTGTCGCCACGCAGAATCTGATGACCCGAAAACAGGCTGGCATTTTCGGAGAACGAAGCCAGGTCGAGGCGCGTGTCGTAGTATCCGTTTTCGCAGTAGATGGTGTTGGAGTCGCTTACAATGGTGGTTGGACCATAGAAATATGTCATTCCGGTTTCGGTATTGTAGCGCAGGGTGTCGCAAAATATTTTGTATTGCGGGTTAATCAGCACCACTTCGTCAACGGCGTAATAGTCTTTGCGGTCGGCATAGTAATAGCCGCGGTTGCTGAACAAATGGTTGTCGCCATCGTAGATGTTGCCACCGTTGAAATAATATCCCATGTTAATGCTACGGTCGAAGTTGAGCGAGTCGGTTTCGAGGTAGGAACCGTAGTGTTTCAGTACCACTTTTTTGCGGACTTTGGCCATTTTGGTGTTGCCGTCGTAGCGCATGGTGGTTCCCGACATTCCAAGGCTGTCGCCCTGCTCGATGCGCACGTTGTTGAATGCCTGCACCGAATTGGTTTCGGAGTAAAAGTAGGCACTGTCGCAATACATCATGGCCTCTTCGTGCTTAAACACCACATGGTCTTTCAGCCGCTTGGCACGATTGCCGATACGTTCGTCGTATTCGAGGGTTCCGGCATCGACAATTTCGATTTTGCGTTGCTTTTGCGCGAGCGAAATGCCTGAGTTAAGCAGCATACAGAGCAACAGGGCTATGAATATCCTGCTTTTACACATGGTTATGCCTGAAGTAATTCGTCAATAATATGTTCAACGGTGATGCCTTCGGCCTCGGCCTTGTAGTTCTTGATAATGCGGTGGCGCAGGATGATTTTGGCCACAGCCTTTACGTCTTCGATGTCGGGCGAATATTTGCCATTGAGCACGGCGTGGGTTTTGGCTCCGATAACGAGGTATTGCGAAGCGCGCGGACCGGCACCCCACTGCAGAAATTTGTCGGCAGTGCGATGAACCATGGGAGTTCCCGGACGGGTCATGTTTACCAGTTTCACAGCATACTCCATCACGTTGTCGTTGATGGGAACCCGGCGAATGAGGTTTTGGAAAAACACGATTTCTTCGGCACTGAGTACCTTGTTCAGTTTATATTCGATGTCGGCAGTGGTGTTTTTAACAATCACCAGTTCATCGCGAAATTCGGGATATCCCACCATAATATTGAACATAAAGCGGTCGAGCTGGGCTTCGGGTAATGGATAGGTTCCCTCCTGCTCTATCGGGTTCTGGGTGGCCATAACAAAAAAGGGTTCCTCGAGTTGATACATAGTTCCGGCAGCTGTTACCGAACGTTCCTGCATGGCTTCGAGCAAAGCAGCCTGGGTCTTGGGCGGAGTACGGTTTATTTCGTCGGCGAGGATGAAGTTGGCAAACACAGGGCCCTTGATGAACCGGAATTGACGGCTCTCGTCGAGAATCTCGGTGCCGATAATGTCGGATGGCATCAGGTCGGGCGTAAACTGAATGCGCTTGTTTTTGAGCCCCAGCACTTCGGCAATGGTGTTCACTAGCAAGGTTTTGGCCAATCCGGGAACCCCTACCAGCAGTGTATGCCCACGACTGAAAATGCAAATAAGCACTTCTTTAACCACCTGATCCTGCCCGTATATTTTTTTCTGGATTTCTTTAAATAGCAGGTTGTATTTTTCTCTCAACGCATCAACTGCTTCAACATCGTTCCTGTAGTTCATCATCATTAATTTTAGCCAACAAATGTACAACGAAATTGTCAACCAAAAAATATGAAGCATACGAATAAAATGTGCATATTTGCGAAAAAGAACGATCATGATTCAGCGGATTCAAAGCGTATATCTACTCGTATCAGCCATTTTGATGGCAGTTATTGTGTTTATTCCATTCGGTAGCCTGATTTTAAAGTCTGGAGCGGTTGTTGATTTCGGAGCGCTGGGAGTTACGGTTCAAACCGATGCTACCACCGTGGTGAAAGTAAGTGCATGGCCTGTTTTGGTAATGGTTTCCCTTAGCGGATTGGTTTCGTTGCTCACAATTTTTCTGTTCAAGAAACGAATGCTGCAGATTCGCCTGTGTGCGTTCAATCTGATTGTTTCGCTGGGCTGCATTGCGCTGATGTTTATCTATTTGCATCAGGCCGGTAAGTATTTTGATGCGAAAGTATATTATAGTGTGATGATGGCATTTCCGGCCGTTTGTGCCATACTTCAGTGGCTCGCAATGCGGGCAATCGGCAAAGATGAAGCCTTAATCCGTTCGATTGACAGGATACGCTAAGACCTAATACACGTGGACACTTTGCATGGCCGAAGGGAGGTATCTGATGCCCAGCCATGTAATTATCAACACCAGAAACGATAGCGAAAGCATCCACAGCACCAGCTTCTCACGATTGCGGAATGCATTGAAGATGTGAATGGTTATCAGATAGAACAGCCAGGTAAGTAAGGCCCATGTCTCTTTTGGATCGAACGACCAGTAGTTGCCCCAAGCAATTTTTGCCCAGATGGCTCCGAGCAGCATACCGATGGTTAGCAGCGCTGTGCCGGGATACACCAGTTTCATGGCCAGGTTGAGGTCGTTTCGAAAGTCGTTTTTTCCAAACGACGACCGGAAAAGTCCCATGAGTGCACTCAGGCAGGCAGCCGCAAGTACTGCGT
>JAGOEF010000274.1 GCA_017997855.1 Bacteroidales bacterium | reverse complement strand
ATGGTTGTTCACAATAATGAAAAACACTTACATTAACAGTTACAATAAACTATCGACAAAAAAGACCATTCGCGACAACAGTGAAGATGAGTATTTACTCCGCAACACACAGGTTGATGACATCACTCCTGACTCTGAATTCGGGGAATCAGAAATCAACAAAGCGGTAAACAATCTCGAAGATGAGTACAGAATTCCTTTCAGCAGTTTTGTAAACGGCTTCAAATACCACGAGATAGCCGAGCGCATGGGTCTTCCGATCGGAACTGTTAAAAGTCGCATCTACTTTGCCCGCAAAAAACTCATGGAACAATTGGTTGACTTCAGATAGACAAATTCGCAATTCGTTAACCTCAACAAAAGCCCGGCCACTAATCCGGGCTTTGTTTTTGCAGTATTGTTAATAATAATAACTTAAAATTTTGAGCCATGTCGAAAATTTTATTTATTTGTACACCAAACCAATTCTGACTGCAATGAAAAAGACAATTGCACTTTTGTTATCAATTTCGATTGGACTTTCGGTTTTCGCGCAGTCAGCACTTAAAAAAGCCATTGTATCCTACGAACGGGAGCAATATTATGCCTGTATTAAGAAACTGGAGCCCCTTGCCGATAACGATAAAACCGAAACTGAATTAAAAGCCCGAGCATCGTTTTACACCGGTATGTCGTACTTGAGACTTTCGAATCCTGCGGTTGCCATTGGATATCTGAGTAAAGCCATAGCCATCAGCGATAAAATTCCCGAAGCCTATCTGTATCTTGGCGAAGCCATGCAGATGATGGAGCAATTCGATGAAGCCGAAAAACATTACAAATATTTTCTGACCATACAACCAAACGATAGTATTGCGACACTTAAGTTAAAAAGTTTAGAATACTGTCGTCAGCAAATGAAAAATCCGACTTCATATCAGGTACAGATAATGCCCAGTTTCAATACAGCCGAAATGGACTACTCGCCTTTTTTTGATGGAAAAGATTTTCATTCGGTGTATTTTACTAGCTCCCGTTTCCTTGAGAACCATGCTAAAACCAATAAGGAATCGGGGGAACCCTATTCCAACATCTATGTAACCAACGAATCGAAGAACGGATTCTGGTCGTTTCCTGAAAAAATTGACGGCGATATCAATACCATTTTCGATGAAGGAACTGCTTCGCTGAACCGCCAGTCGAAGAATTTATATTTTACGCGCTGCACATACAACCGCAATAAAGACAAAGCCTGCCGCATTTATGTGGCAAAAAAAGCGGGAACAACATGGACACAGGCTGAAATTCTTCCCATTGCCGGTTTACCTGCCAATGTTTCGGTAGGTCATCCCTGCATTTCGCATGATGAATTAACATTATATTTTGTTGCCGACAGTTTACTGGGCGGCTATGGAGGAAAAGACATTTACAAGCTTACCCGTGCAAAACGCGCTGATTTTTTCGGTGCTCCGCAGAATCTGGGGCCCGATATAAATACCCGAGGCGACGAGAGCTATCCCTATGTGCGCTACGATAATACATTGTATTTTGCTTCGAACGGACAGCTTGGCATGGGTGGATACGACATTTTCAAAGCAAAGCAAACAGGCCCTGCAAGCTATACCATCGAAAACATGGGATTCCCCGTAAACACTTCGCACGACGACTTTGGCATAGTATTTATGGACGATGATGAAGAAGGTTATTTGACTTCAGAACGAAAAGGAGGCATGGGAAAAGCCGACATATATCATTTTGTTTTACCGAAACTTGAATTCGATGTTTCCGGAATTGTATGGGACAAAAAAAGTAATTCCTGTATGAAAGGAGTAAAAGTTTATCTGCTCGACGACTCAAATAAACTGATTGACGAAGCAATTACAGGCGACGGCGGGCAATATCGCTTTGTTCTTGAGAAAAACCGAAAATATGTTATTTATGTAAGTCATCCGGGATATCAATTGGAAAAATTTGAGATAGAGACAATTAACCTGAATGAAAGCAGGCATTTTACCCGAGAATTTTTCATTGTTAAATAAGAATCTTAATGTATATTTGAAAAATTTTTTTTATGAAAAAATTACTGTTAATCCTACTGGTCCTTGCAAATACGATGGTGTTTGCGCAGCAATCGCTCATTGAAAAAGGCAATGAGGCTTATGGCAACTATATGTTCGAAATTGCTGCCGACTATTATGAGAAAGCACTACCGGCTATTAAAACTGATGAAGAAAAAGCGCTTATCAGCCTTAAACTGGGTATTTGCTATTTCGAGATTGGTAAATTCGCACAGGCTGAAGCCTCATTTAGTAAAGCTTTTACACTCACCCTGTACAATAAGGTTGACAATCCTGAATTAAACAAAGCTGAGGTACTGCTTAAATATGCCGACGCACTTCGCATGAGTGCAAACTACGAAAAGGCAATAGACATTTACGATTTATTTCTGAAAAGTTCTCCGAATGATTACAGGGCTATAAATGGGAAAGAGTCATGTATGAACGCTCCCAAGTGGATTACCCGCCCCACCCGCTATAAAGTTACTAATGTTGCATCGTTTAACTCAGCTAAGCTTGATTTTGCTCCTACATGGGCCAGTAAAGACTACCGCAGTTTATTCTTCACCACCTCGCGTGATGGAACGATGGGAAACCGCAGCAACTACAAATCGGGTCAAAAGTTCACTGACCTATTCGAAGTGGCCCAGGACAGAAAAAATACCTGGAGCGAACCCATACCCGTTACCGGGGAAGTAAACTCAGAATTTGATGAAGGAGCTTCATTTGTAAGTTCAAAGGGAACAGAAATTCTTTTTACACGTTGCGAGGCGGGTAAAGATATCGACAAACCCTGCCGGATATTCCTGACTACTAAAAGAGGAAATGCATGGGGAACACCGGTAGAAATTGCCATCGAAGGTTTTGCTGGTTGGGAAGTAGGATATCCCACCCTAAGCAAACAAGGCAATGTGATAGTTTTTGCCAGTAATAAAGCCGGTGGTTATGGTGCCATGGACCTTTACAAGGGTAATTTCGATATTAAAACTGCCAGTGTTACAGCGCCTATGAACCTCGGTTTTAATGTAAATACCGTAGGCGACGAAGTTTTCCCATTTTTAAAGGACGACGGGAAACTGTATTTTTCTTCGGATGGCCGTGGAGGTATGGGAGGCCTTGATATTTTCGTTGCCCAGCCCGATGGCAATGGTATGTTTAAAGAATCTGAAAATATGCGTTACCCCATCAATTCTTCCTACGACGACTTCGGAATAATCTTTAAGGGCAGCACCGAAGAAGGGTATTTTTCGTCGAATCGCCCGGGCGGTAAAGGTGGCGACGATATCTACAGTTTCATGCTTCCTCCTCTGGTGGTTAAGGTTCAGGGATTCGTGAAAGACACAACCGACCTTAC
>JAGOEF010000273.1 GCA_017997855.1 Bacteroidales bacterium | reverse complement strand
AACAGGGAATATTGCTTGATTTTGGGGGTGCCGGTAGCGGAACTACTGATCCTGGTCCGTCCTCGCCCGCCTCTTCAGACGCACAACACAATGCCTCCTCACTACACAACACTCCTGTATCGGGCAACCTGACACAGAATTCAGAGGAAGCTCCGGCCCTGCCCTCAAGCAATAATGCGACCACTAACCAGACCTCGAACAACAACAACCAGACAAGCCGTGTTCCCAACATGAGCAATTTGTTTGGCGGTGGTTCTCCGGGCGATGGGCAAGGCCCCGGAAGTGGTTTGCCCGGTAATGGTGGCGATGGTTCCACCCCCGGCGACGGTGGTGGTCCCGGTGGTGTGGGGGGTGGTGTTGGTAACCGTGGAATTGTTACCAAAGTTGAACCTCAGCAACGCCCCGATATGTTCGGAACTGTCGTTCTCAATTTTTACGTTGATGAATACGGCAATGTAAGCAATATAACTGTTGCATCATCGAACTGCGCCGGCTGCACTGAACTGGCAAAAGCTGCTTTGAAAAAGTGGAAATACGAACCAAAACCAGGAGCGAAATTGCAGACAGGTAAGGTTACGTTTAAATTTGAACAACAATAAAAAAGCACACTTTCGTGTGCTTTCGTTAATCGGTAGTAAAAAATCTTAATACTCGTCTTCGTTAAAGAAGAAATCATCTTTGCTGGGGTAATCAGGCCAGATGTCCTCGATGCTTTCGTACATTTCACCTTCGTCTTCAATCTCATTGAGGTTTTCTATTACTTCGAGAGGAGCTCCCGAGCGAATAGCATAATCAATAAGCTCGTCTTTTGTGGCAGGCCAGGGTGCGTCTTCCAGCTTCGATGCCAATTCTAGTGTCCAATACATTCGGCTTATAAATTAAGAATTAAACAATTTTTTTATCTCTTTTTACTGAGCGCAAATAAAGAAAAAAAAATCATTTACAAATCATTCTTCCAAATAATTTCATTAACACCATGTTTAAAACTACAATACCTTGCCAGTGTAAACAGATAATCAGAGAGTCGGTTGACGAAAATTATCAGGTTATTGTCGATTTTAGTAAATTCCGACAGGCTGATAATACGCCGTTCAGCGCGGCGGCAAACGGTTCTGGCAACATGACAATACGAAGCGAACTGTGAGCCTCCCGGAATGATAAAGTTGTTTAGAACGGGTAATTCTGAATTCATACGGTCGATACCTGATTCAAGAAACGAGATGTGTTCCCCTGTAATAGCAGCAATCACAGGCACTTCTCCAATAGCATTTTCGCGATCGGTAGCCAAATGACCACAAATGCTGAAGAGACTGCGCTGAATATAAATTAAATCAGTTATCACATCTTCCATGTCGCGACAGGAACGAATCAGCCCAATCCAGCTGTTTAACTCATCCACCGTACCATAGGCCTCGAGCCTGATATCATTTTTTTTGACGCGATGCCCTCCAATAAGGCCTGTTGTGCCGTCGTCACCTGTTTTGGTGTAGATTTTCATTGTAATCTTGTTTTTACAAAAATAATGATTTGATGCCAATTAATCTGGCAAAACCCGACAATTTTAATGGGATGCCGCCAATAACTGAAATCAGCGTGAGTTCAATACGTCCGATTCGATAATCCCATCGCGCAACCTGACAATTCGGCGGGCGTGCAGTGCAATGTCTTCTTCGTGGGTTACCAGCACAATGGTATTGCCTTTATCATGAATTTGCTGAAGCAATTCCATGATTTCTTCCGAGGTTTTCGTATCAAGGTTGCCGGTGGGTTCGTCGGCTAGAATTATCGAAGGCTTATTTACCAGCGCACGGGCGACTGCCACACGTTGTCGCTGTCCTCCCGATAATTCATTGGGTTTGTGGTGCATCCTGTCGCCCAGACCAACACTGGCCAACACATCTTCGGCCACTGCTTTTCTGGTTTTCGACGGTATTCCGGCATAAATCAACGGAAGCATCACATTGTCTAATGCCGAATAACGAGGCAGCAGGTTGAACGTTTGAAACACAAAGCCTATTTCTTTGTTCCGGATGGTTGCGAGTTCATTGTCCGACATTTCGCTCACATCGTGCCCGTTGAGTACATAGTTTCCTTTAGTAAGCGTATCCAGGCAGCCGATTATATTCATTAAGGTTGATTTTCCGGAACCGGATGGCCCCATGATGGCAGTGAATTCATTACGGTTGATTTCGAGGTGTATCGACCGCAGGGCATGCACCGTATGGATCCCGACATAATAATCTTTAACTGCTTCTGTCAACCTGATAACAACCGATTCTGGCATAATGGAATTATTTTTTACGAAAGTACACGATTAAATTGAATTTTTTGGCTGTTTTAGAAAACTTTAACACAACAACTTGCCAAAGGTGGCAATCAGTACTTAAAAGTTGATTGTCCGTGCCTTTCGGAGTTTTAAATTAGCTTGGTTTTTGGTTGGCGTATTCGGTTATTCGATAAAAAAATGCTATAATTGAAGCACAAAAGATGGTATGGAAAACAAAATGCTCAATAGTCTTCAGTTTTTGCCCGGTGTTGGCCCCAAAAAGGCTGAGTTACTCCGTTCCGAATTGGGCATGGAAACCTTTGGGGATTTGTTATATTATTTTCCATACCGATACATCGATCGCTCACGTTTTTATAAAGTAATGGAAGTCGATGAGAACTTGCCTTATATTCAGATACGAGGCCGTTTTAGTCGTTTTGCACTTACCGGCAGCAAAGCCCGTCAGCGACTTACTGCAGTATTTACCGATGATAGTGGAAATATTCAGGTGCTGTGGTTTAAAGGTTTAAAATGGATTGCTGACACATATGCTAACGGTAACGAATATGTGTTGTTTGGAAAGCCGGTTCGCTATGGCTCTCAAATTACCATGGTGCACCCCGAAATTGAAGAGCTTGCCCGTTGGGAAAACAAAATGGGAAAAGATTTGACTCCCATGTACAATACCAGCGAAAAGATGAAGAACATAGGCCTGAACAGTAAATCCATTCAGCGACTGGCTGAAAATGTGCTGAAGCTTTGTTATGCAGATATTTCGGAGACACTTCCATCGTATATTACATCGAAATATCAATTGATGCCATTGCGGGAAGCACTTCGCGAAATGCATTTTCCAAGTAACAACGAACAACTCACCCATGCGCAATACCGGTTTAAGTTCGAAGAATTATTTTACATACAGTTGAAAATCATCAGGTTAAAGCAATTACGCAAGGAGCGGTCCGAAGGATATATATTTACGCGCGACCGGGACAAACTCGTAAGGGAATGTTTTTATAAAAACATACCATTTAAGCTGACCGGAGCCCAAACCCGTGTTCTTCAGGAAATCAGGCATTTCTTTGCTTCAGGACGGCAAATGAACGTATTATTGCAAGGCGATGT
>JAGOEF010000272.1 GCA_017997855.1 Bacteroidales bacterium | reverse complement strand
GGTCATTGCTCTTTTACCAGCATACGACATCCCAATGGCAGCTTCAACCGCGGTTTTCTCGTTGGCCGACCATATCCGGTGTATTCCTTTGACTGCGGCTTCTTTCGACGACTGCGCATATTCCATGATTTCGGTTGACGGAGTTCCCGGATAAGCGTAGAAACCCGAAACTCCTCCATCAATCGCTCCCTGAGCAATGGCTTCGTCTCCCAATAAAACAAGTTTTTGCATAGTATTTCAGTTAATTTATATTACTAATTTCAAAATTCATTTGCCTCTAAAAGAGCCATAACAGACACTTTTAATTGCAAGCTAAATTTATGGTTAAAAAATGAAACTGACAAGTTTTGAAAACATAAAAATCAAAAACATTATTAACAACATCATTCGCCGGGAATTTTATCTTTGTAAAAAACTAATGCCATGGCATCGAACCGCGTAATTATAATATCAGCACCATCGGGAGCCGGAAAGACAACCATAGTACAACAGTTGCTGCAACAGGCCGGTTTCAGGCTGGAGTTCTCGGTGTCGGCATGCAGCCGCCGCAAAAGAGAACATGAGGTTCACGGACAACACTATTATTTTATTTCGGCTGAGGAATTCCGCGAAAAGATTGCCAGAGGCGAGTTTCTCGAATGGGAAGAAGTGTACGAAAACTCCTATTACGGGACGTTGAAATCGGAGGTTGAACGGGTGTTTTCGAATGGTAATAATTTGATTTTTGATGTGGATGTGGTGGGTGGCACCCATCTGAAAGAACACTTTGGAAACGATGCACTGGCTGTATTCATCATGCCTCCGTCGGTTGAAGAACTCGAGCACCGGCTGAGGCTGCGTTCTACCGACAGCGACGAAGCCATTGCCATGCGTGTCGCCAAAGCCCGATACGAAATGCAGTTTGCCGACAAATTCGATATTATTATTATCAACGACCAGCTCGAAAAAGCCGTGGAAGAAACCATTGCGTCTGTAAAACAATTTCTGGAGAATTAACCGGCGATCAAATGAACAGCAATAAAAAACCCTGCGAGACTAAGGCCTTGCAGGGTTTTCAGTTATTGTGCCATTCGACTAACGAACAACCGATATTTTTGTTGAAACAGATTCACCGTCACGTTGTAGCATATAAATTCCGGCAGGAAGCTCAGCAATATTCAGATACTGAAGCCCGGCTTCGAAATTCTGTGAGAGAACGCATTTACCGGTGATATCGAACAAACTAAGCGAAGTGGCTTTATCAAGATTTACAGCAATCACATCAGTAGCGGGATTAGGAAACACCGAAATCTCGGGTTTTGCAGCGGTAAGATTATTGCCTGATGGGAAATCCATGGTGTTGGTGAAGAACTTATAAATCTCGGTAGTGTAATCAATGTCATTCTGTGGCTCATAATACCACTCGTGATCACCACCAATGATTTTAATAAAGGCTGTGTAGCTGTTGTTGTCGCCATCCTGATACAAATAGCGTTCGAAGGTTTTTCCATCTTCGCGTGTGTTGGGGAAATAGGTAACCACCGGATCGATAGCGCAATTGTTGTAGGCGCGCCAGAATTCCACCGTTTGTTCGGCACCCAATCCCACCGTATAAGTGCCCATGCCTCCTGTATTAAAAGCTGCATCTTCGTAGGCTATGGTCTGATCGGCAGTCCCATGAAAATGCAATACATTAACATTGGTAATGGGTTCATCGGTCACATCTGAGCCGATGGTTCCGTTCACCGATGCAATGGCAGTGATTCTATCGCCATGGCGGATTGCCATTTTATGCGACATAAAACCACCCATCGAGAAGCCCATGAAAAAGACACTGTCGGTATTGATATTAAAGTTGTTTTCGAGCGAATCGAGAATGGCCAGCAGATAACCTTCATCATCGACATCGGCATTCAGCACGGTGTAGCCAAAAAACGGAAGTTCTGCACCTGCCCCTGAATTCCATGCAGTGCCTATTGTGTAGCCCGAAAGGCTGGCAACAAGGGCCTGAGGAGTAATCATAATCCAGTTTCCGGGAAGGTAATCGAAGCCAACACCCGAAAAATTGTTCATATCATCGCCAAGGCCATGCAGGCAGAAAATTACCGGAACCGGTGTTTCGCCGGTGTAGGAAGCAGGCACATATTCGAGGTATTGACGCTCGGTGCCGTCCCAGGTCATGGTGCGGGTTACGTGCTGTGCTGTTACGACCAGCGTCAGGGTCATCACAATCGAAAGGAGGAGGGTTCTTTTCATAATCGTTAGGTTTTGTTTTGCGATAAAATTAGTGATTTTTAATAAATTACAATCTTTCGATAAGAATTTTTTTCACACATTCTGCATCCACATTTTTACATTCGCCCCAGTGAATATCCCGGGCTTCGAGGCGACTACACAAATAATCGGCATCAGCCCGGCTGATGCCATATTCGCCCAGCCGCGTAGCAATTCCAAGACTATTGAAAAAGCCTTCGGTAGCAGCAATGGCATCATCAATGCCCTTCTGTTCATCATCCTTCTTAATATTCCATACCCGCTGTGCAAATTGCAAAAGTTTACCGCGTTTCTGTTCGCGCAGTTGGTTCATCACACCGGGCAGCACAATGCACAGGCTTTGACCGTGATCCACACCGTGCAGTGCCGTTAGTTCGTGACCAATCATGTGAGTTGCCCAGTCGTCGGGTACACCCGCCACAATCAATCCGTTAAGAGCCATGGTGGCCGCCCACATTACATTGGCGCAGGTGTCGTAATCCTTCGGGTTACGCAATAATGCAGGTCCCTGCTCAATCAGCGTAAGCAAAAGTGCTTCGGCAAAGCGGTCCTGAACGGGAGAATTCACATGATAGGTAAGATATTGCTCCATAACGTGTACAAACGCATCGGCAACGCCATTGGCCAACTGACGGGACGGAAGGCTGTACATGGTTTCGGGGTCGAGTACCGAAAACACCGGCAGCAGCATTTTGTTGCCAAATGCCAGCTTCATCCGGTATTCTTCGCGTGTGATTACTGCATTGCCATTCATCTCCGACCCGGTTGCCGGCAAGGTAAGCACAGTGCCCAGTGGCAGCGCTTTGGTGAACTTCGCATACTCCGACAATATCGTCCAAGGGTCGCCCGCGTCGAACGGAATGGCTGCTGCCACAAACTTTGTCCCGTCGATAACCGAGCCCCCTCCTACCGCCAGCAAAAAATCGACTTGCTCCGTGCGTGCAATTCCGACAGCTTTCATCAGGGTTTCGTATCGCGGATTGGCTTCGATTCCGCCAAACTCAATTACCTGCTTTGCCTTAAGTTGCTGCATCACCTGATGGTACACTCCGTTTTGTTTAATGCTGCCGCCGCCATACAACAGCATGATTTTATGGTAAGGCATCAACTCGCGTTCGAGACGGGCAATCTGCCCCTTCCCGAAA
>JAGOEF010000014.1 GCA_017997855.1 Bacteroidales bacterium | reverse complement strand
CCTAGAATTTATAAACCCTGCAGAAGGAAGTAAAATTGTCACTGTTTCGTCAACGATATCAGGTGAGGGTAAAACTTTTGTGGCAATTAATCTGGGGGCAATTATTGCCATGGCGGGTTATAAGGTAATTCTTTGTGATTTTGACTTGCGTAAACCGCGATTCCACAAAAGTTTTGAAACTGACAATCTCAAGGGAATCAGCACTATTTTAATCGGCCGGCATAATTACAGCGAATGTATCCACAATACCGAAATCGATAATCTTCATTTCATTACCTCGGGTCCGATACCACCCAATCCAGGCGAAATCATCATGCAGGATTCCTATGCTGGATTAATGGAATCCCTAAAAAAGAATTACGATTACATTATTATTGATACCCCTCCCATTGGAATCGTTACCGATGCCATGAATTCGTATCAGATTTCGGATTTCCCGATTTACATTACCCGTTCCGGCGTTTCACCAAAAGCTTTCATTGAACACATCAATGATTTTGTTGATTCATCGAAAATTAAAAATCTGAGTATTATTCTTAATGGTATCGAAGGTGGCGACAGCCGCTATGGTTACGGATACAAGTACGGTTATGGATATCGGTATGGTTACAGTCGATACGGTTATGGATATGGTTATGGATATACTGAATACATGAAAACCAATAACTATTATTCTAAAGACGACGAACCAAAACCGTCGTTATTCAGAATTCTTCTGGAACTGCTGCGTTTTAGAAAAAAACAATAATCAAATGGACAAAAACCTGATTTACCTGATTACCTTCATTATTGCGGTAGTAGCCGGATTGCTGCTGAACAGATTTTTTCTGAAACGCAATATGAGCTTTTTAATTAAAAAAGCCAACAATAATGCCATCAGGTGGAGCAGCCAATCCAAACCTATTTTTGGAGGGGTTAGTTTCTTCTGTCTATTTCTGACAGCCATGATAGCCTACTTGTTTCTTTTCGGGTTCGAAACTGCGGTGACCAAAGAATTTCTTGCATTGTTAATTGTTATTACCCTCTCGTTTATTATGGGACTTGCAGATGATCTGATTAATACGCCACCATTCTTTAAATTCATTGTTCAGTTTTTAGTGGCAGCCATTTTTATTTACAGCGAAATTTATATTAAAATATCACCCCACGAATGGATTAACTATACGATTACCGTTTTTTGGGTTGTCGGTATAATGAACTCGATAAACATGCTCGATAATATGGATGCCATTACCAGCATGACTTCGCTGAGTATTATAGCATGTACTGTAATATTCTCGCTCACTGGAAATGCGCTTTCGGAATCGCCACTTTCGGTATTTATTTCGGTGGTACTGACAGGCGCAATAATCAGCTTTCTTTTTTACAACTGGCATCCTTCGAAAATGTACATGGGTGATAATGGAAGCCAGATTCTGGGCTCTTTTCTGGCATTTGCCGGGATAGTATATTTTTGGAACGGTATTGATATCACCGAGTTTTCGTATGGATATAACACAAAACAAATTGTGATAGTAGCCATGGCCTTTATCGTGCCACTTACTGATACAACAACAGTAACAATCAATCGGCTTTTACGTGGTAAATCGCCATTTGTTGGTGGCCGCGACCATACCACACACCACCTTTCATATCTGGGTTTAAAAGAAAGGGGTGTAGCATTGCTTCTATTTTCGATAAACTGCGTGGGCTTGTTGTTGGCATACCGCGTTATTCACTTTCAAAACTGGAATAATTCGATATTCTGGATATTTGCTATATATCCCATCCTGATTTTTGTTATCCTCTATTCCATCACAAAAATCTCAAAACCCAAAACCTAATTATGCCTCATATTAAAAATATCGCAAAAATTCCATTTTTCGTTTTAATCGGTCTGTTTGGAGGATTACTCGCCGCAAATTTTTTCATTTCATCACATCCGGCCGAAACCATAACTAACCAAGCCGAGATAAGTTCCGAAGAAATTGTCAGCGATGTTCCGTATACCGTTTTTCAGCCGAGCATTCCTGATACTGTATATTTTGCAGGAGAAAGGGTACCACTCGAATACTTCGACGTTTACGAAAGTCTTGATTACGAGATGATTATAAATACATACCGGCATTCATCAACTTTATTGTATGTAAAAAGAGCCACTCGATATTTCGAAATTATTGAGCCCATATTAAAGCAAAACGGAATACCCGACGATTTTAAATATTTATGTGTTGCCGAAAGTGGTCTCAGCAATGCCATCAGCCCATCGAATGCTGTGGGGTTCTGGCAGTTCCTTAAAGCAACCGGTCAGGAATATAAAATGGAAATCAACAATTATATTGATGAACGCTACAACCTTGAGATGTCGACAAAAGCAGCCTGCGATTATTTAAATAAAGCCTATAAGGTTTTTGGCAAATGGAGTCTGGCTGCTGTTAGCTACAATATGGGAATGGGTGGGCTTTCGCAACGAATGAAACACCAGAAAGTTGATAATTATTGGGATTTATACCTGCACGAAGAACCGGCCAGGTATGTGTACCGTATAATATCATTAAAGATAATTATGGAGAACCCGGAATTCTATGGGTTCAATCTGGATGAAAATGATTTTTATCAGCCCTTAACGTATAAGCTGGTTGAGGTTGACACAAGTATTTACCGCTTGCAGGACTTTGCAGCCTCCTATGGAATCAGCTATAAGATGCTGAAACTCTATAATCCCTGGATAAGAGACACCCTGCTGATGAACCGATCGGGGAAAAAGTACATACTGCAAATTCCAACAGCAGATTCGAGAATCATACACCGGAAACAACAGAACTAGCACCAATTCGGTGCATTTAACAAATCAGAAGGCAAAAGAGGGGCATGCAAGCAGAAGAAACTATAAGCATTTACGGTGCCAGAGAGCACAATCTGCAAAATATAAATCTTGAGATTCCACGCAATAAACTGGTTGTAATTACCGGGTTAAGCGGTAGTGGAAAATCATCGTTAGCCTTCGACACACTTTACGCCGAAGGGCAACGTCGTTATCTGGAAACTTTTTCGGCCTATGCGCGCCAATTTATCGGAAATCTCGAAAGACCCAAGGTTGATAAAATTACCGGCTTAAGTCCCGTTATTTCGATAGAACAAAAAACAACCGTAAAAAACCCCCGTTCTACCGTTGGGACTATTACCGAAATCTATGATTACCTGAGATTATTGTATGCCAGGGCTTCGATAGCCTATAGTTACAATACCGGTGAAGAAATGGTACGCTATACCGATGAGCAAATTTTGCAACGAATTTTAACTGAATATCACCAAAAAGCCATCTACCTGCTTTCCCCTGTGGTTGATGGCCGTAAAGGGCACTACAGAGAACTGTTTGAAACATATCGCAGAAAGGGATTCATTCAGGCACGAATCGATGGCAACATCGAAGAAATTAAACACGGGCATAAGCTCGACCGATATAAATCGCACTTCGTTGAGTTGGTAATCGATAAGCTTATTGTTGAAAACAAAGACATCAAGCGAATAAAATCATCGGTTGAAACAGCCATGCGGCATGGAAAAGGCATAATGATACTGCTCGATAAGGAGTGTGGTGAAATCAGATATTTTTCGAAACATCTGATGTGCCCCAGTACCGGATTATCCTACAACGAACCTGCCCCCCACTCCTTCTCATTCAATTCGCCACAAGGAGCCTGTCCCAATTGTAATGGACTTGGCATATTACCCGATATTGATATCCGGAAAATTATTCCTGATGAGACCCTCAGTATTGCCAAAGGTGCAATTCAGCCACTGGGGCCACATAAAAACATGCTTTCGTTCTGGATTCTCGAAGCCATATGCGACAAATACAAAACAAGCTTACACATACCTGTTGCTGAAATGCCCGACGCAGCACTGAATTGTATTCTTTACGGATGCGATGAACCCGTGGTGTTACGGAATACTCCACTCGGATCTAACCCCGGTTATGTGGTTCGCTTCGAAGGAATCATCAATCAAATGAAAAACAAACTTTCGGAGGATGATAGCTCACCAAAGAAAGATGATGAAAGTGGATACAATTCCTACAAGATTTGTCCTGAATGCGGCGGAACACGATTAAAGAAAGAAGCCCTCTACTTTAAAATAATCGACAAGAACATTGCGGAACTGTCTTCGATGGATTTAAAATCTCTCAAAGAATGGGTCGATAAGTCAATAGATTCGATGAATAAAAAGCAGAAAGCTATTGCCAACGAAATCGTTAAGGAAATTAGCAGCCGTATAGGCTTTTTACTGAATGTCGGTCTCGATTACCTCTCGTTAGACCGTCCTGCCAAATCACTTTCGGGTGGGGAAACACAACGCATCAGGCTGGCGACCCAGATCGGATCAAGATTAATCAATGTGTTGTATATACTGGATGAACCCAGTATCGGCCTTCACCAGCGCGATAATATTAAACTGATTGAATCGTTGCGTGAATTGCGCGACAGGGGCAACTCAATATTGGTGGTTGAACACGACAAAGAAATGATCGTGTCAGCCGACCATGTTATCGACATAGGTCCCGGTGCAGGCCGGTTGGGCGGTCACATTATATATTCGGGAAAACCTGCCGACATGAAACCCGGTGATGGAATTACTGCCGATTATATTATTGGCTCAAAAAACATTGCGGTACCTGACAAACGCAGACCGGGAAATGGTAAATTTCTGGAATTAAAAAATGCAACCGGAAACAATCTTAAAAATGTTAACTTAAGCCTACCTCTTGGAAAGATGGTTTGTATAACCGGTGTATCGGGCAGTGGAAAATCGAGCCTTATTCACGACACATTGTATCCCATTCTGAACAAACACTTTTTCAGGGCAAAAGCCGATGCGTTGGCTTATAGCGAAATCGACGGACTGCAACATATTGATAAAGTAATCGAAGTTGATCAGTCTCCCATTGGCCGGACACCACGCTCGAACGCCGCAACATACACTGGTATTTTCACCGACATACGAAAACTGTTCGAAAGTTTACCGGAATCTAAAATCAGGGGATACAAACTTGGGCGTTTCTCGTTTAATGTAAAAGGTGGTCGTTGCGAAACCTGTCAGGGAGCCGGAGTCAGAACCATCGAAATGAACTTCCTGCCTGAAGTATATGTACCCTGTGAAACCTGTCAGGGCAAGCGATATAACCGCGAAACACTCGAAGTAAAATACAAAGGGAAATCTATTTCGGATGTTCTTGATATGACCATACAATCTGCGGTGGAATTTTTCGAGAACATACCGTTTTTGCATCACAAGTTAAAAACCCTTCTCGACGTTGGATTAGGTTACATTTCGCTTGGGCAATCGTCGACCACACTTTCGGGCGGCGAGTCGCAGCGGGTTAAGCTGGCTGCAGAACTGATGAAGAAAGATACAGGTAAGACATTGTATATCCTCGATGAACCTACTACGGGATTGCATTTCGAAGATATCTGCGTTTTGCTTCAGGTTTTGAACCGTCTTGCTGATAAAGGCAATACCCTGGTAATTATCGAACATAATCTCGATATCATTAAATCGGCCGACTATATTATTGATCTTGGACCGGAAGGGGGATTGCGGGGTGGTGAGATAGTTGCACATGGCAGTCCCGAAGAAATCTGCAAAAAAAATAAGGGATATACAGCACAATTTCTTGCAAGAGAATTGGCTTACCAAAAATAACAGAATGTTATTATTTACTTAAACAATGTAAATACACTGCTTTTTCGTAAAAGTAGATTTTTTTAAAAAAACTTCAGGTTTTATTTTTTGTGGTTGTTGTACTGTTGTTTTATTGATTTTTTTGATAAGTTTACCACAGAATTTGTCAATGAATAAGTAACCTAAAAATTGTGCTATGGGCAAAGATTTTGATCCTTTTATGGATGATTTGAAAGAATTCGAAGATGATGATTTTGAAAGCATCGAAGAATTTGAGGAGGAAGATTTAGAAGGGCTGAACGACGACACTGAATTCGGAGAATTCGATGAATTTGACGATGAAGATGAGGATTTTGATTTCGACGAATTAGACGACGACGAGGAATTCGACGATTTCGACGAAGAAGACTAAATTATCAGGTCAGGCCTGTAAATCATGAAAAGGGACAGACACTTAACCATTGTCTGAAGTTCCCTTTTTTCATTTATAATGAGCCGTCAGGTTACCATTGCAAGCTGTTATTATCTATCTTTGCCGTCATGAACAATCAAGTAAAAATCGCTTTTTATACCCTGGGTTGTAAACTTAACTTCACCGAGACCTCATACCTTGCGAACTCATTTAATTCAGATAATTTCACCATTGTACCCTTCAGCTCTGTAGCTGATATTTACATAGTTAACACCTGCTCGGTAACTTCGTCGGCAAATAGCAAAAGCCGTAATGCAATCCGAAGAGCCCACCATTTGAATCCTGAAGCAATAATTGCCGTAACTGGGTGCTATGCCCAGTTAAAACCCGATGAAATTATGGAAATACCCGGGGTTCAAATTTTAGCCGGAAGCAACCAAAAACTCATGATTCAAAAACTCATCGGTCAGCTCAGCGAAAAGAACAAAACACACACTTATGTCGAGCCCAGTGCTGGCTTTTGTTCATTCGAGCCAGCCTACAGCTTTGGCGACAGAACCCGGAGCTTTGTAAAAGTTCAGGATGGTTGTGATTACAAATGCAGCTATTGTACAATTCCTTTGGCCAGAGGTGGAAGCCGGAATCAGTCGGTTTCGGAAACAGTGAATCAGGTGATTAACTTATATAAGAGTGGAGTGCATGAAATCATTCTCACCGGAATTAACCTGGGCGATTTTGGGAAAACAACCGGCGAAAAACTGATTGACCTGCTGGATGCATTATCAAAAACCCCCATGCCACGTATCAGGCTCGGCAGCATAGAACCTAACTTACTTACAGAGGATATTATTACACTCTTATCGGAAACTCCGAGCCTCATGCCCCATTTTCACATTCCCCTGCAAAGTGGCTCTGCAGATATGCTGAAAATAATGCGGCGGCGTTATAATCCCGAACTATTTGCACTAAGGATAGAGCAAATCAGAAAGTGCATCCCTGAAGCATTTATCGGAATAGATGTAATTGTGGGTGTTAATGGCGAAACCATAGGGCTTTTCGAAGAATCGTACCGTTTCGTTAAACAACTCGAAATTTCACAGGTTCATGTATTCAGTTTCTCCGAAAGGGAAAACACCGACATTCTTTCGGTAAAACCAAAAGTACCACCCAAAGAGATTGAGCAACGCAGTAAGTTGTTTCACAAACTATCGGAACAAAAACATACAGATTTTTCAAGAATGTACATAGGCACCAACCGTAATGTCTTATGGGAATCGTCACGAAAAGCAAATCGTATTTTTGGTTTTACCGATAATTATTTAAAATGTGAAACCGAATTTAACGCACGACTCATCAATAAAGTACTCCCTGCCAAACTTGAATCCATTAGCTCAACAGGAACCATTATTTCAAAACCGCTGCACTATGAATCTTAAAAAAATATGTAACGAGGTTATTGCAATTGCATCTGATGCAGGCAACTTCATAAAGAACGAAAGATTACAATTTCGCAGCGCTGATGTTGAAATTAAAGGCCCCAACGATTTGGTCAGCTATGTTGACCGCAATGCTGAGCAGATTATCATCAGTGGTTTGAAGCCCCTGATACCGCATGCGGGTTTTATTGCGGAAGAAAACAGCATCGACTGTGAAGAAGCCGAATATCAATGGGTAATTGACCCCCTCGATGGAACAACAAA
Organism: Bacteroidales bacterium; assembly: GCA_017997855.1. Next base: position 8,285 of record JAGOEF010000014.1, on the reverse strand, counting down.
TTTTGTACATGGATTAAAGCCTTATGCAGTAAGCATTGGTTTGCTATTTAAAGGTTCTCCGGTATTGGGCGTAATTTACGAAATCGGAGATAACGAGTGTTTTTCGGCAGTGAAGGGTATGGGTGCGGTTATGAATAAAAAAACCATTCAGGTTTCGGGTTGCTCATCATTGTCAGAAAGTCTAATTATTACCGGGTTCCCGGTGAATGAATTCAGTCGCAATCCTGAATATTATCAGTTGATGGACTATTTAATTAAAAACACACATGGTGTGAGGCGTCTTGGGTCAGCTGCTGCCGATCTTGCCTATGTTTCGTGCGGACGTTGTGATGCGTTTTACGAATACAACCTGAAACCCTGGGATGTTGCTGCCGGAACCATTATCGTTCAGGAAGCAGGAGGCATGGTGAGCGACTTCAAAGGAAATACCAACTTTATATTTGGAAAAGAGATTGTGGCGGCCAACAATTTAGTTTTTAACAATTTACTTAGAATTATTTCGAAATACATGCAAGGATAAATTGGTTTTTAATGTATATTGTGAGAAATTTAAACAGCCATATTATGAAAATCAAAGTCTTACTTTTTTTTCTCATATTGGGAATGCAGTCTGTCGTGGCTTCAAGCCTGGAAGCCTATTTCATGTATAATACCTACCATTCACCCAATGGTCCATACATTGAAACCTACATCAGCACCATTGGAAACTCTGCTGTATTTGTGAAAAATGATAATGCCAAATTTCAGGCTGAAGTAGAAATTACTATTATATTTTACAAAAACAATGAGGTATTTACATATACAAAACAAAACCTCAAAAGCCCTGAGGTAAACGATTCACTTCAGGGAAAACCCAATTTTCTGGATGTGCAGCGTATCCCACTCGAAAATGGGATTTACAATCTTCAGATAATAATTAAGGATGTAAATTCTCCCGGCGATACCTACAATTATTCCGATATAATATCGATGTCGTATGGTAGCGAAGCCTTTGGTTTTAGCAGCATTCAATTTATAGAGTCATTCGAAGCTTCCCAGGACACTTCCGTACTAATTAAGCATGGATACAAGATGATTCCCTACATTTCTGATTTTTACCCACAAAATACCGACCGATTGATTTTCTACACAGAATTGTATAATAGTCAACTACTTACACCGGAAGCCTTTTTAGTAAGCTACTACATAACCCGCTTCGACAACAACGAAGTACTTGATCAATTCAGCCGGTTTAAAAAAATGGAGCCCAAAGAATTTAACGTATTGCTTGGCGAAATAAATATTTCGGAACTCTATTCGGGCAACTATTATCTGTGTATCGATGTAAAGAATAAATCGAATGAAGTTCTTGCAAACCGAAAAATATTTTTTCAGAGAAGCAAAAATGCACCGGGGGCAACTGCCAATGGTGGCCAGACACAAGATATTTATTTCAATTTCAATGGCATAAACAACAATGCAGATACCCTGAGATTCTATACGGCAAGCCTGCGCCCGCTGGCCAACACCAATGAGTGTAATTTTATTGATTTTCAGTTGAAAAATGCCGATTTAGAAACCATGAAGAATTTTTTCTCCGGATTCTGGACAAAACGCAGCCCTGCTGATCCTAACGGCGAATGGATGATTTATAAAGCACAGGTCGATTTTGTGAATAAATGGTATTCAACTCCAATCAGTCGTGGCTTCGAAACCGATCGCGGCAGGGTATACCTGAAATACGGGACCCCAAATGATATATATGTCAGCAAGCACGAGCCATCGGCTTATCCTTACGAAATATGGCAATACTATAAAATTGGTGTTGAGAACAACCGTAAATTCGTGTTCTATAATCCCAACCTTGCAGGAGAAGAATATCAATTGCTCCATTCCGATGTTACCGGCGAACTCAGGTTCCCCAATTGGGAGCGTTTCCTGAACAACCGCAACAATTCGATGTACAATTTCGATCAGAGAAACAGCGACGACCACTGGGGCGGGCGTGCCATTGAAGAATACAACAAATGAGCATCGAAAATGCGCGATTGCTGAAAGGCACCCAACACAGTTATATTTATTATCCCGGCGAAACAAGCTTTATAATTTCGAAAGGGAGGTTTGCATTGGTGTATCCGGCACTGATGATGCCCGAGAAGAAAAAAGTTATTTGCAAACAATTGCATCCGGGGCTCGTTGGCAACGATGAAAACCGGTTTCGTTTTTTGCTGGAGGCATCTGTACAGACTGATTCGGATACAATCGTAAAAAATCTGGACCTGATTGCCAACGATGATGGCCTGTTTCTTATTCAGGAGTACGTCGAAGGCATCGACATGCATAATTACCTGGCAAGTATGCGAATTAGCAAACAGCGTCGCGAAACTGAGGTCATCAAACTGACGCTTAGTATTCTGAACAGTCTGATACCACTGCATGAAGCAGGGTATATTCATTGTGGATTAAAACCCTCGAGTATTCTTGTAACCCGACCACCAACAGCCGAAAACGATTTTCCTGAGGTTAAACTCATCGATTTATATCTATGTCAATCGAATAAACTCATTCCGCCTCAGAATACTTCACCAAGGACACCCTATAATATTAAATACAGCGCCCCCGAATTATTATTACGACATAATAATTTGGTTAACCCATCCACTGATTTATTCAGTCTGGGTATTTTACTTTTTGAATACGTTGCCGGAGTCGCACCTCATAAATTTACCAATCCGATACAAATGGTACAAATGCAGGTTTCGGCCCCAATACCATCACATGACCACATTTCCGACAGATTGATGAGCGTCATTTTAAAAGCCTGTGAAAAACCGGCATTCAGGCAAGCTCCGGGAGCTTATTCGCATCAACAGGCCCGTGAACTCATTGCAGAATCGATGCAATACAGATACGCCGGTTGTAAAAGCATGGCTGTTGATTTATTAAAAATTTTATAGTGTATTACTCTTTTTCATTATCTTTAAAGCCTAAACTAAAACCGGATTTATGTCAGCAGAAGATCAAATGATTAAAGAAGCCATGGTTGATAAAACATGGAGTGAAATTAAGTCGGAAGACGCCTGGACTATCTTTAAAATTATGGGCGAATTTGTCAGTGGGTTCGAACACCTATCGAAAATTGGGCCTTGTGTATCAATTTTCGGTTCAGCTCGTACACGTCCCGAAAACAAATTCTACCAAATGGCTGCTGATACCGCATTTATGCTTACAAAAAAAGGTTATGGCGTAATCACCGGAGGTGGCCCCGGTATTATGGAAGCCGGTAACAAAGGAGCCAATGCAGGAGGCGGTAAATCGGTGGGGTGCAATATAAAACTTGAATTCGAACAAAGTGCAAACCATTATATCGACAGCGACAAGCTCGTAACATTCGACTATTTCTATGTAAGGAAAGCCATGTTTATGAAGTATTCTCAGGGTTTTATCGTGTTTCCGGGAGGTTTCGGCACTTTCGACGAGTTATTCGAAGCCATTACACTGATTCAAACGAAAAAAATTGCCCGATTTCCGATTATCATGATGGGGAAAGACTACTGGCAGGGTCTTGTTGAATGGATTGTCGAAACTATGCTGAAACAGGAAAACAACATCAAAGAAGAAGACCTGAACCTGTTTCATGTGGTTGATACCGCCGAAGAGGCTGTTGCAATTATCGACGACTTCTACAAAAAATACAAACTCAAACCGAATTTTTAGACCTCTAAATACAAATGGGTTTTACTGCAAGAGCGTATCTCCCATTTTTATTTTTTGATGCAAAGGAATTGAGATTTGTGCCAGTACTGGTGATTCCACGCACAATACCACTGTTGATCCCATCGAAAAATAGCCAATTTCGTCGCCTATTTTCAGTTGGTAATAACATTCCGCTTCATGGCCTTCAGACAGATCAAAGGGCTCGCCCTTAAAGGTCAGGTGAACCGAGCCTACAATCATCGCTCCAACCAGTACCATCCAATACTTACCGTATGTTGAATCTCCGCTGAGAACCACCCGTTCGTTACAACAGTATAAACCCCTTCGTTTAGCAGTCGATTTGGAATGAACCGGATAGCATGTACCACCAATTGACTTCATCCGCAGAATTGACATATCGAAAGGTGCATGAAAACGATGGTAATCAGCCGGCGAAAGATAAAAAACAGCATAACTCATGGTTGGAGGGCATTCATGGTCGCATCCTGTTAAATCAGCGAACGAAAAATCGATTCCCTTGGCTTGAATGAGTGTTCCATTGGTATTCATGCCATGCGACGAAATGCGGCTGTCGGCAGGGGCCACCAGTTTATCACCCAATTTACGGGCACCGGGCCGCAGGCGTCTGGTAAAAAAATCGTGAAATGAAACTCCCGTTTTCAACTCAAACTCACTGTCTTTCCATGAGATTTTATAATGTTGGGAATAACGCTTTACAAAAAATTTCACCAATATATGAGGTTTGGTGATGCGCGACATTCTGCCCGCAAGTCGGGTAATATACCATCGGATTATAGTGCGACGCCGCTTCATTTTGTATTGAAGAAATTCATCGTGCGCTCAAGGCCAATCGTACAAAAGCTTTTCACTGCATCGGTCATTTTATCGGTATACTGAACCAAAACTGACTTTTCGTCGGCACTCCATTCACCCAGAACATAGTCAACCTGCCCGCCTTTACGAAATGAATCACCTACACCAAAACGCATACGGGCAAATTCTTCAGTCCCCAGAATATCGATTATACTCTGAAGACCATTGTGCCCGCCTGCCCCACCTTTTGGTTTAATGCGTATTGTTCCAAAGGGCAATGCAATGTCGTCGACAACCACCAGCAATTTATCAACATCCAGTTTTTCCTTATTCAGATAATACTGAATGGCCATACCACTGCGGTTCATATAGGTTGATGGCTTGAGCAATATCAGGGTGCGGGCTTTATATTTTGTTTCGCTTACAAAGCCATAACGCTTATCTTCAAAAACAACACCGGATGCTTTCGCGAAAGCATCCAGTGTAATAAATCCAATATTATGCCGTGTATTGGAGTATTCAGCACCGATATTACCCAGACCGGCAATCAGGTATTTCATCGGAGTGTTAAATTTTGGTGCAAGCCTTATTTGGCAGCAGCGGCTTCAACGCCCCTGGCCGAATTAACAATAACGAGCACTTTATTTTTAGGATCAAGCATTTCAACGTTTTCAACTACTACATCCTTTACTTTTATCGACTGATTCACATCGAGGTTTGTAATATCAAGTTCGATAAAATCAGGTAAGTTAACTGGCAAAGCCCTTACATGCAGCATGCGTTGATTCTTTTTCAGTTTTCCACCGATTTTAACACCAATGCTCTGACCTACAAGGTTCATGGGAACATGGATGCTAACGGGTTGATTATCGGAAATTGCATAAAAATCGATATGATTGATGGTTGAGGCCACCGGATCTGATTGGATTTCTTTAATCACACAGGGATACATTTTACCCTCAATCTTCAGATCAACAAGATACACATTGGGAGAGTAAATCAGATTACGAATATCGGGGCGGGTAACCGAGAAATTAATATTGCTACCTTTACCGTAAAGAACACAGGGAACAACATCTTGTTTACGCATTTTACGTGAAGCAGATTTTCCCAGATCAGTGCGAAGTTTACCTTCTAATTCAAAATGTTTCATTATGTTTTTATTTGTTGTGCTACTAAAGATTGGGCTGGCATTTCGATTTTCGGAACCGCCTTCAACCCCCCATCACACGTTCGACATTAAGGGCAGCAAAAATAGAAATAATTTCGGAAAAATAAAATCTAAATTACAAAGCCAATATTTGCCTTAAAAACAGATTTAGTTTCACCAAATCGAATATCGGCAGAAATGAGAGTTACAGTTTTACAATTTTTCGGGTACACCTGCCTTCGCTGTTTCGGATACTTAAAAAATAGATTCCGCTTTGCAGCATTTTAACATCGAAAACAAACACATCTGAATTGGCTACCCATCGGGTTTCCTGTTCGAGCACTACCCCCGTCGAAGTCATCAGGCTGATTTCGTAGTTATCGGCTGCCGGTGCAAAAATCTGCACAGCAAGTTGATCGGTTACCGGATTGACATAATTAATTTTTACATTGCTCAGACTATAGGTCGCAGAGCTGCTGGTTTCACCCAGCGCAAATTTGGCAAATACCGGAAGATGGTCGCTCATATTATACAAGGCAGTAAGAACATTTGCCGGCACACTGGTATTAGCTCCGTCAATCAATGAACTATTGTAATGATTCCCATCCTGACCTATCGTAGTGTAGGAGTTTTCAACATACTTAACCCTTGATGCTCCCGACAAAATATCATCGTCGACAAGAATTATGTCGAAGCGGTCGTCGAGACCGCCCGAGGCCTTGCAACCATCATCGTCGGTATGGGTCGATTGGGTATGATAGTTTCTGAAACTGTAATTCGAATTCCACGCACCCAGCTGATTTACCGGATCATAAAATCTGTACTCGGGATTGCTGTTGTTTACCAGTTTCTGGAAACCCGACTCAGTGTGCGTGTAAAAATTCAGGTCTCCGAGAAAAATAAAGTTATCGTTATTTCCCCTCGACGAAATCAGGTTTATTACCGAGTCTGCCATTTGTGCCCTTTCTGCAATGTCTTCGCTATAGCTGCCGGCAGCCATGTGGGCAGGAATAACATATAGATTAATCTCAGGGTTTGTATTCTTGCGACGTAACCTGTAAACCATAAAATCGCGTGATGCATCGGTATCAATATTATAAATCTCCACCAAATCGAATTTATTCTTATCGTAAAACAAAAAACTGGTCAGGCCCCCTGCCCCATAAGGGTTATTGGCTTCCATGTAGTTGGTCCGACCACTGGTGTTTAACACACTCCCCTTGAGTCTGTACTTGGTGGTCGAATTGTTTGCCACCTCGTTGAATGCCACAATATCAGGCAATGTGTAGTCGATTATCGTTTTGAGCCATCCATCTTTACTTTCGATAGGATTGTTGGTTTGGGTACACCAGGTCTGACTATAATGATTATAATACAAAAGGTTGTAGGTCATGATTTTAATCGTATCCTGAGGCCTCGCCAGAAACGAAACAAACACAAGGGCCAAAACAAGGAAAACTCTTTTCATTACATAAATTATTTGAAGGCAAAGGTACATATTACAACGAAATGAAACGCGATGTTTTTCCAAATATGAAATAATACCTAAATGGACAAATGGCTCAATTGCTCATGTTCCTGTTATTTTGTGTGCATCAGGTTATCGAGGAGAGCGAGGTGTTCCTTAAATATTGGGTCGAAATCGCGGTAGAAAGCTTCAAAAATTTCGAGCAGACGTTTTCCCTCATCGGTCAAACCCGATCGCCCCCCTGCAGCACCACCACGCTGACGCTGCAGCAAATCAAAACCCAATTGCTGCTCGATACGCTCGAGGTTATCCCATGTTTTTCGGTACGACAGCCCCAGTTGTTCTATAGCCAACTTAAGCGATCCGGTTTCTTCGACTGCCTTAAGCAAGCGATATTTCCCATCACCCAGAATTCCCTCTCCATCGGAGTTCTCGAGCCATATTTTGTATCGGAACGAAAGATTTTGAAACGCGTTTTCCATATTCACAGTTTTGTTTGTAAATTTACAAAAAGTCTGTCGAACAGCAAATCAAAGCCAACAGACTGTCTGAAATTTTTAGTAGTTTTAAAACCTAAATAAACACGTTTGGTTTATGAAAATAAAAAACACCGCCCTATTGGAAAAACTTCGTAGTGCAAGGCTGCGGGACGAAAAATATTTTTCTGAATTGATGCCCGACAAATACATAGAAGTTACCGACACTGACGATTTTGCACAACACGAAAGTTTTATCCAAAAGTTTTACGGAAATGACAAAAAAGCCTGTCGCTACCACTACGAAGGCGATATCGAAGATTTTATTTTCATTGATTATCATGTTCAGAAACTACGCGATCAGATTCTGAGAATCACCAAAGTATTGCAAGGCAAAGATTTATTTTACCGGTTGTTTCCAAATCGCAACGAAGGGTTTATTCTCGCTGCAATTTATCGCGATGTTATGCTGAGTTCCCGTGCACATGAATTTTCACCGCCTGAATACGAACCGGTTCAGAAGATTTTTTTCGACAACGAGGGTAAACTAAAAACCCACCTTGAGAGCTTGTACTACAGTGAAAACAATACAATTGTGATTCAGTGTGTTAATGTAGCTCACAAAACGATGCTGGGAAACCTTATCGAAACCCTCGATCAGCACGATACCGAAGTAGCCATG
>JAGOEF010000271.1 GCA_017997855.1 Bacteroidales bacterium | reverse complement strand
ATGTATCAATCGAGAATGTTGTCGAAGGAGAGGTTGTGATAGAACTGTTTGATGTTGCCGGCCGGAAGTTGTTCGGTTTGAATGAATACAATTATTCTGAAATTTATTTCCGTGAATTGAATATCGACAATTTGGTAACGGGGATGTATTATTTGAAAATACACATCAATGGTCAGATTATTACCAAGAAGCTTGAGAAGAAATAACAAGTATTGAACAAAGAAAAAGGCGGGATGACCGCCTTTTTTTGTGTAAAAATGAGAGTAGCCGCCCGTCATTGCTAATATGAGGCACGAATATGAAGCAATCTGTATTTACGGGCGGTAGATTATACGACTCCGAGTGGGTGGATAGCTTCACTGTGTTCGCTATGACGTTATGGAGCCCGTCATTGCGAGGGTTATAAACCCGAGGCAATCTGTATTCAGACGGGCGATGATAAATTCAGTGCTGTATTGGTAGATTGCTTCGACTTCGCTCAGGGTGACAGAACGATTTAGCAAAAAATCCTTTATTTATTAAAAATACCGCCTCTCTGGTATATTTCCATTTGCACTTTCGAAAACGGATTGGCTTGCACCGAAGTCGATTTGGTAAGATTTTCGATGAGTCCGGTTTCAAAGTTCACCCGGATGGTATCGCCTTCGGTAAGATTCAGCGCTTCGATATTTTTATACGTTAGAATGGGCATGGCTGCATTAACCGCGTTACGTTCGTAGATAGCACCAAACGATTCTGCAACGATACATGATATGCCAAGCGATGCAAAGCAGTCAACCGCTTGCTGACGCGATGATCCGGAACCAAAGTTCTTTTGCGTAACAACAATGTCCCCAGTTTTTGCTTTTTTAGCAAAGTCCTCATATCCCTTCAGGTTATCGAAAGTATATTGTCCCATCTGGCTTATATCGGTAATAGTGAGGTAGCGGTTATGATAAATCATATCGGTATCGATATTGTCTTCGTGAATGAACCACGCTTTTCCTTCAACAATTTTTGGTTTGGGTCCGGTGGTCTTTTTTGCATCATTTCCAGTTTTTTTTGCGCTTATGTCTGGTTTAGCAAACTCAGCCGGTTTTGCCGGAATATTGTCGGGAGTAGTAATAAATCCTGCTACTGCTGAAGCAGCTACAATGTCGGGGGAAGTAAGGAATACTTCGCCTTTGCCCTGTTTTCCGGGGAAGTTCCGGTTTCCGGTACTGACGGTAATTTCTGCAGGGCCGTTTTGCCCTACCTGACCTGCTGCACAACCGGCACAACCGGCATTGGAAACCATGGCTCCCGCATCCTTGAAAATTTGAATCAGACCTTCGTCGAGAGCCTGGTTCCAAATGGAGTCGGTGGCGGGAACTACTTTGAGCACCACGCCCGGAGCTACTTTCCGACCTTTCAGTATGGCAGCAGCTTTTCGCAGGTCTTCCATACGTCCGTTGGTGCAGCTGCCGATAAAGGCGGAGTCGATTTTTTTACCGTATTGACTGCTTACATCAACACTGTCGTGGGGTTTCCCGGGTTTCGAGACCATAGGGACAAATTTCTCGATGTCGATAGTTTCATCGAATGCATATACAGCATCGCTATCTGCCGTTATCTTTTCGATTTTCTTTCCGGTGGCTTTTTCGCTATAGCGGATTATTTCGTCGGAGGGCGGGATGATGATGATGATGGCACCCATTTCAGTAGCCATCGAGGAGATGGTAATTCTTTCGTCGAGAGTGAGTTTGTCAACGGCTTCACCATACAATTCTACGGAATAGCCCAGCAGTGTATTGGCACCATAGCGCGCCAGTAAATTGAGAACGATATCTTTTGCAGTTACATTTGCAGGACGCTTACCTTTCAAAGTAATTTTTGCTGATTCCGGAACCTTGAACCAAACCGATCCGTTTGCCCAGGCGGCAGCAATATCCTGATCGCCCATGCCCTGTCCGAACGAACCTATAGCGCCCATTATATTTGCATGACTGTCGGTCGATACAAAAGTGCTTCCCGGAAACGCAAGTCCTTTTTCTATGGCAAGATGTGTCCCGATGCCCCGGTCGATATCATATACTGCTATTCCGTTGGCCCTAGCAAATAAACGGCATTTATGCTGATTTTCAGCATATTTCTGGTCGGAGCCCGTGGGGTTGCAATCGAAAGTGAAGAAAGTTCTTGAGGCATCCTCCACCTGCAGTCCTTCGTCAACAAGGTTCTTAACCACGTTGGCTCCTCCGAAATCTCGGGCAACACGGGCATCAATAAAAATATCGACGATATCATTGGCCTTTACATTTTTTTCGTTGCTGTGGTTAGCAAGTATTTTTTCTAAAATTGTCATTCCCATTGTATTGTATTTATGATTTCATGCAAATTTATGCAAATCAGTCAGTTTAAAAACAATAGAAACATTTTTAAAAACATTATTTCATTGGATAAAACACCAAAAGTTGCTTACTTAAGCATATAGTAATAGATAAACAAAATCGTATATTGATTTAAATTTATTTTGAAAAACCCGTTATTAAATTGTTCGTCAACAAAAGTAGCATAGCGTCTATCGCTTTTCGATTTTTTTGATCAATACATTTTTACCAGAGGTAATTCTAACAAAATACATTGCGGGAGTTAGACCTGACAGGCTAAGATTCTTATTGTAGGTATCAGAAACCTGATTTTCTGCGATTTCGGTTATTTTTCTTCCATATAAATCGAACACTTCGATGCGTAGTTTTTCGTTGCAAGGCAGGTTCGATAGAGCGATAATTATATAATCGCTGAACGGGTTTGGAAAAATCAGCACTTCGGGAGGTAGAAGCATTGAGAAAAGAGAACCCGGGTCGTTTTCTTGGAAATTATCTTTTTCGCCCCCGAGGGTTATCGTGGCAATGTTGCTGTACACATAATCGCACCCCGCTCCATTGGAACTTATTTTAACGCGGTAACTTCGCGTGTATGGTGCCTGGGTAACAAACTCAGGGGAATTGGCTCCCGGAATATCAATCCAAATTCCGTTCATAAAGTATTGCCATTGATATAGTAACCCCATCCCTCCATCTGCAACAACTGCAATAGGAAACTCTTCGCCCGGGGCAAGGATGGTGCCCCCTTCAGGTTGTGTTGTAATGTATGGATCGGGATGTACGGTTACTGTTACAGGAGTTGAATACGCTGTGTTGCAGCCGTTGCCGTGGGTTGATAATGCCAGCCTGTATTGTGTGGTCACGGAAGGATAGACAGTAATTTTATAATTTGTTTCACCATCCATGTCGCGCCAAAACCCGTCATCGTAATACTGCCACTGATAAGAACGAACTCCACAGCCGCCGGTAACAGCAGTAGCGATGAGAAACGCAGATTCACCTGCGCAGAACTCGTAGTTACCATTAATTAAAATTTGCGGGTCGTTGTAAATAGTAAGTAAGGCTGAATTCGAAATGACGGTATTGCAG
>JAGOEF010000270.1 GCA_017997855.1 Bacteroidales bacterium | reverse complement strand
ATTCGAAATTACACTGTTCATCGTTTCAATTTTTTAAGAACGCAAAGATACTAATTTTACTAAACCGCCGAAAAATATTCGCCTATATCTTTGCCTTTTCGAGCGAAAAACCGGATACAGGCTGCCTTATCTTTATCAATTTGTTTTTTTAAATTTTCAATATCATCGAATTTAATTTCATCCCGAAGCTTGGTATGAAATTCAATGCTAACAACGGCTCCGTAAATATCCTGATCGAAATCGAAAATGTGCGCTTCAAGCGAGAGCTCTTTGCCCTGAAAGCTTGGTCGGACGCCAATATTCATCATACCCCGGAAAGTTTCATTATTATAGGTAATGGTGACTGCATAAACGCCATTACCGGGTAAGATTTTATCGTTGAAACATGGCCTGATATTCGCTGTTTTATAACCGAGGGTGCGTCCGATTTTATATCCGCTGATTACAATTCCGTCGATTGAATAGGGGTAGCCCAAAAGCAGAGACGCTTTATCGACCCGGCCCGATTGCAGATTATTTCTGATGGCAGTGGAACTTACCTGTTGATGTTCCGATTGATATTCTTCAGCCTGAAATATGCTAATCCCAAGGTTTTTAACAGTCTTATAAATATCGCTGTAGGAACTGGCTCCATAACCGAAAGAATTGTTGAATCCCATCAGTATGGCTGATGCGTTGAATTTTCCAGCAATTATAGTTTGTAAAAAATCGCCGGCACTCAATTTCATAGTTTCCTGATTGAAGTCGAGTACAAAAACATGTCGGATACCAACCCTTTCGAGAAGTTTCGTTTTCTCTTCGAGAGTATTCAGCAGGAAGCCACCCTCTTGTGTTGCACCGGTAATTATCGAAGGATGCGGCCACATGGTAATTACGAGATGATCGGATTCGTTTTTTCCGGCAATGGCAATAAGTTCGCGAAGCAGCCGCTGGTGGCCGGTATGTACCCCGTCGAAAAATCCAACGCTGACAACAGGCCGGTTGAGCTTCGGGTAATCGGGGGACTGATACACTTTCATGAGTCGAATAGTTTGCTGCAAAAATAATATTTGATACGATGGGATGAAAGATTTGTTTTTTAACGTTTATTTCAAAAAACAGTTTTTGCTTTTTGTTATGTTTGTAAAAAATATGACTATGAAGAATTTACTGATTGTTTTGCTGGCTGCGCTGGCTTTGTTTTCGTGTAAGCAAGGCGGGCGCGAAAACGAAAATAAAACAAACCTCGTGGTTTCGGGTCAAATTACTAACGCAGGTGGGAAACTCTTATTTCTTGAGCAAATGTTTCCTGATGGAATAACTAAACTCGATTCGGTGGTCGTGGGAAATGATAATTCGTTTTCATTCAGGTTAAATCTTGAATCTGCAGGCTTTTACCTGTTACGGATTGATAAAGATAATGCCATTTACCTGATTATGAAACCCGGTGATAGCATTCAAATATCGGGAGATTTCGGTAAGTTGGCTGCAAATTATAAAGTAAACGGATCGAAAGATTCCGAAATTGCACGTGAATTGAACCTGCATATGATTGAAAGTGCTTCGAAACTTGAGGAGTTTAATAAAATTTATCAGGCAGCGCTGCAGAATCAGAATATAAAAATCGAAGATGTTTTAAAAGAGCTCGACGAAAAGGCTTTGAAACTGTACGAACTCGATAAGTTGTTCCTTACGGATTTCATTCATAAATACGAAAGCTCCCCGGTTATTTTTCTGGCATTATTTCAGCAACTTGGCGGTACAAGAATTTTGACCCCTGACCGTGACATTGCGGTATATGAATTTACGCTGGAAATGCTCAAGAAGCATCATCCCAAACTGGCTCAGACTGCCAGCCTCGAAAAACAGCTGAACGACTATAAAGTGAAATCACAACCAACTCAGGGAGGTGTTTCTGTTGGCGGCGAAGCTCCTGATATTACCTTACCGGGACCTGATGGTAAAACACACAGTCTCCACGATCTAAGGGGTAAATATGTACTGCTCGATTTTTGGGCATCATGGTGCAAACCCTGCCGGGCCGAGTCACCGTTTCTGGTTAAGGCGTATAATAAATACAGTTCCAAAGGTTTTACTATTTTTCAGGTTTCGCTCGATTCCGATAAAGGTCAGTGGGAGCAGGCAATAAAAAATGATAATCTTACATGGACACATGTAAGTGACCTGAAATATTGGGATTGTGTTCCAGCCAAAGTATATGGTGTTGCCGGAATTCCTGCCAATTTTCTGCTTGACGCCAATGGGGTTATCATAGCAACCAACCTGCGCGGTGAGGCATTAGAAAAGAAACTTGCTGAACTTTTAAAATAACATACCTGATCCGCCTATTTAATTATATTATACTGGCCGCGCTGGCATTGATTCCTGTCATCAGTTTTCCGCAACAGTATTTTCAACAGGAAGTCAATAACACCATAAAGGTAACTTTGCATACCGAAAATCACAGTTTGAGCGGAAACATTCGTATTGAATACATCAACAATTCGCCAGACACCCTACAGTCGATTTATTTTCATTGTTGGCCCAATGCCTATCGCGACAATAATACTGCTTTTGCAAAACAGCAATTATTGCTTCGTTCAACCGACTTTTATTATTCAGATACCGAAAACAGGGGATATATCGACAGTCTGGCATTTACAGTTGACGGGCATTCAGCCTCGATTCAACCCACCGAATTTGCTGATGTTTGTCTGCTGAAATTACCTCGGATATTATATCCGGGAGACACCATAATAATAGAAACGCCGTTCTATGTAAAAATTCCTGACTCATTCAGTCGAATGGGTCATGTTGGACAAACCTATCAGATAACGCAATGGTATCCCAAACCGGCTGTTTACGATCAATATGGCTGGCATTATATGCCTTATCTCGATATGGGAGAATTTTATTCAGAGTTCGGAAGGTTCGACGTGAGCATCACGGTGCCGGCTGATTATGTTGTGGCTGCCACCGGAAATCTGATAACAAGGCAGGAACTTGAGTGGCTCGAAGATTTGTGGTTGAACCCTGATAATCCGCGCACTAAACGAGATGGATTAAATCAGAAGACAATTCGTTATGTTGAAGAAAATATTCACGATTTTGCCTGGTTTGCTGACCCCGATTTCAGGGTGTACTGCGATACCGTATTATTGCCCGGATCGGGAAGGCCGGTCAGATGCTGGTCTTTTGTGAATAAAGAAAACGTAGAACTTTGGTCAGAATCGGTAAAATATGTGAAAGAGGCTGTCCGGTTTTATTCAGCCCGTTTGGGCGATTACCCTTACGCCAATTGTACTGCAGTTGATGGAGCTCTATCGGCCGGGAGTGGGATGGAGTACCCCGGAATTACCATAGTTTCTGACGGAGGCAGTAAATCATCGCTCGAAAGGGTGATTGTGCATGAAGTTGGCCACAACTGGTTCTATGGTATTCTGGCAAGCAACGAACGACA
>JAGOEF010000013.1 GCA_017997855.1 Bacteroidales bacterium | reverse complement strand
TCAGCCGGATGTGGATTCTTCTGAACAACGAACGGACTCCGGGAGAAATGATCGATACCATCATAGAGGATAATCCGATGAATGAAAAGGAGTCTAAAGGGTTTATCCGTAGTTTTCTGAGTTGGGCGAACCACACTCCCCGGTGGGCGAATAAAGGGAATCCGGCCAACACCACTTTTGCCATGAAAGGCTCCTTACAGTCAGCGCCTTACCTTCCTCATTTCAAAATCATTCCGGGAGGGCGGTTGAAAGGTGGCGGAAATTCCTACGAGGAGGAGCCTCCGGTTATAGATTCTCCCACCCAAGCAGGCGGCCGCAAACCGGGCCGGAACGATCCCTGTCCTTGCGGAAGCGGCAAGAAATACAAGCACTGCTGCGGCAAACCGGGGTAGTCCGTATCTAATACGGCCCCAAAAGCACGACAATAAAGGTATACTTCACGATCCCCTCTGCCGTGGCCAGACAAAAGGAAAGGTTACTTTTGCCATAAACCGGATAAAATACAAGGTTAACAAGCTTTTTCTTAGTTTTTCGCAATTCAAAATCCCCGGCTTAACGCTGATCCTCTGTAATATTGAACAAATCTTTTGTGGATTGTCCGCTTCGTCTGATTTTCCGGATCTCCCACGGCTTCACCCCAAACCGCCGGAAGACCCGGATCCGGAAGTCCTCCTCCAGCCAGACGGTCACCTGCATCGTAATCAACCAGAAGCCCGATGTCGCCTGGGCATACAAGCGGAAGCTCAAGGCCTAACTCCATGCCCTCGTCATGCTTGGCCTCTACCTTGCCATCTGCAAAAACCTGTAGTACCTCGGGGTAAGGCCTGCGAGGAATCGGATTCCGTCAGGGTCTTTATAAAATGAAGCACTACCTTTTATTGCGCACAAAGCCTTTCTCTTTTTATTTTCAGTAAAAGAAGGCGTACATGGCGAAACATGCCAGTACAAGCAACAGGGAAAGTACCCTGAAGTTTTTGTACCAGACAATTCCCTTCAGATTATCATTTTCTTCTTTCCATATTTTAATAGACCAGGTATTCTTATCCACTTTTTCTTGATCAGGAAGGTGCGTGGATAAACTGATCACCACATTGACCATCATGCTTAAACCCATGATAATCGGGGCAAGCATCAAAAAATGAAGCGGAATATCCATTCCTGCCAGGTATTTGGCTGACATTACAGCAAACGCGATGAATAAACCAGATAAAAGCCCCCACAAGGCACCTTTTTCATTGGCCCTTTTCCAAAATAAACCAATGAAAAACGTTCCAACGATTGGGGGAGCTAAATAGGAAACAATTTCCTGGTAATATGAAACCAGCGAATCGAATTTCTGGATCAGCGGAGCCCAGACAATCGCAAATACAAGCACAACCAGCGACGTAATTTGCCCAACACGAACCAGCTTTTTACTGTCGGCTTTCGGATTGAAACGCGAGTAAAAGTCCATAGTGAACAAGGTTGACACCGAGCTGAGTGTGGCGCTGAGTGTAGAAGTCAGTGCCGAGATCATTGCCGCAAGAATCAGTCCGATTAAACCAACAGGCAGTAATCGGGCGATAAGCCTTGGATAAACCTGATCGGTATTGATCCCAAAATCTGCTTTCAAACTTGTTCCGCTAATTAGTTGATCGGGTAAATTTTCAACCCCAAATAGATTGATTCCGCGACCGATTAGACCTGGAAGGATGAAAATGAACAACGTAAACAGGTAAAGAAAACCTACAAGCAAAACGCCTTTCCGTCCATGGTCGATTGATTTGGCCGATAGAACACGCTGTACCATCACCTGATTGTTAGCCCAAAAATAAAAGCCGAGGATCGGAATTCCGAGAAACATGCCTGGCCATGGAACTGTCGGATCATTCATTGGACGGGTGAGTTTCAACCAAACTCCTTCTCCAAACCGGTTGAATAATTCATCCCACCCGCCTATCTCCTGGATTGCAATAAAGTATAGTGTTGCTGAACCAATAATCAGAATAATAGATTGAATAACATCTGCTTTAATTGCGGACGAAAGGCCGCCAATTATGGTATAACTTCCGGCAACAATCGCCATGATGATAATAATCCACATTAGTTCGGCCTGTGGAAAAATCATTTTAATGATCAAGGCTCCGGTATATAAGGTTGCTGCAGCATCCAGAAAAACGTTGCCGAAAATAGTTATAAACGAAAAATAGGTACGGGAACGTTTATCGAAGCGCCGTTCAAGAAATTCAGGCATTGTGAAGATGCCTGAATTGATGTAAAATGGCAAAAAGAAAAATGCAAAAAAAACCATTACAAGCACCGAAATCCAGTTGTAATTAAATACGGCGATTCCGCTTATAAAACCTTCTCCGGAATGCCCCATCAGGGTTGAACTGGATACGCTGGCTGCAAACAACGAGAGCCCCACAACCGGCCAGGTCATGTTTCTGCCAGCCAGAAAATAGGAAGTTGAATCGCTGTTTTTTCTATTTTTTAAGGCAAACCAAACAATGCCTATAATAAATATAACCAGGATAACAAGGTCGATCAGGTGTAGTTTCATGAAGCTACTTTTTCAGGTTAGTTAGTAATACAAATGATTGGGCAGGAATCAGCCAGGATTTACAGGCCAATTTTTCTTCTGAACTTTTCACCGGAATAGGGAATCCATTGGCATCAACCGTGCGCGTTCCGTCAACATAACGATATTCATCCCAGTTTTTTATCCGGTTAATTTCTTTTCCGCTCAGGTAAATGGTTTGATCCTGCACTGAATTATTCAGGATAGCGAAAGAAAATTGTCCGTCAAGTGTTCCGGAAACGATCCGTAAAGGGCATCCGTCTGGCACTTCGGTTGAAGCCAGGGTCATTCCCGACGGGAAAAAGCGGCACATCAGCGACCATGTATAAAACCAGGGGCGCAGGTTTTCGTCTTCGGGTTTGTTGCAAAGTTCGGTTCCCAGACTGTTCCACATACCCCAACGTTTCAGTTTGGTTTTGTCGCCGGTATCGCCCTGTGTGTGCATGGCATCGTCCAAATCCCAGGCGATGACTCCTTCCAAGCCGCTGTTCATTGCCTGAATTAGAGCATCGGCAACATCCAGTCCGTAGAAATAATCATACACAAACATGTTGGAATCATCTTCACTGGCATTAGGATCAGCCTCGGCCAACGAGCGATTTTTGTTAAACATTTCGCCTGAATATTTCAGCCCGAGTTCTCCCAAAAGAAGTTTCTTTCCGGTTCTTTTTACCTTTTCTTTGATGTCGCCATAATATTGTCCGAACTCTCCTGAACGAACAGATTCGCCATCCGGATAAGCGTGTACATCGTAAATCCCGATCACCGAATCGAGCTGCGAGATACTTTCTTCAACCCATTGCAAGCCAGTATAAACTGAAGCCGGATTGTCGTAAACCACCACCGCATCGGGGCCGGCAATATGCAGTTTATCTTTCAACCCGATTTTGATGATGGAATCATTCAACATCAACACGCCGGTTTTCCATTGCTGCCAGTCGCCATTAGGCGATGCCCAATTTCCGTTGGGTTCGTTAACCAAATTATAATACCGAATGCAGGTATATCCTTTCTGATTGATCAGAAAGTCGAGATAACGCGTAATCATTTGAATCCAGCGTGGATCGTCGGCTCGGTCAATTTTGCCCGGTTCATTCCAATAACCCGGAGCGCCCCACTCGCCAAAAATGACTGCAATATTGTTCTTTTGACAATAATCCAACACGTTGAAAAGAGCCTTTACCTCGTCGGTTTCAAAATTCAGGATCGGTTGATTTTTTGCATCAACTCCTTTGAAATAGCGCCAACCAGCCTGATCCATCACGCGAACAATTCCAGGACGAATAAAATCGAGTCGCTGATAAACGCGATCCCATTTTTCGGGAGTCATTAATGCGCCCCATTCTGCATCTTTCGAGTCGGCATGTGGGTAGGCCGACCATTGGACACCATTGGCAATGATATTGCTGTTGCATGGCTGCTCAAAATCGATTCGTATTTCAGTTCCCTCAGGAACAGTGTTGCATCCAAACAGAACAAAAGCCAGGGCAAGGAGTTGGATTGGTTTAAACATTTTGTTGATTTTGAAGTTCGTTTAGCAATTCGGAAACCAAACAGGTTGCTACTCCGACGTGTTTGTCTGCGGCTCCGTAATAAACAAATAATGTGTCGTCCACAATTACGTTCCCCGTAGGGAAAACGCAGCCTTTGTAAAAACCTTCCAGTTCGTAAACAAATTCCGGTTCGAGAATGTAATTCTTGAGGCGGGCAATTACTTTGGTTGGGTCATTCAGGTCAAGCAATGCAGCTCCGGCCCGATAATAACCTTTCCCTCCATTTTCAACGCCATGATAAATAATCAGCCAGCCTTCGCTTGTGCGCAACGGAGGGGTACTGCCTCCAACTTTTTCTTCCCACGTTCCTGCTCTTCCCTGAAGAAGTAAATGACTTTTTTCATTCCATACCATCAGGTCGCTGGAAAAAGTAATCCAGATAGAGGGATGTTCGCAGCCGTACCGGCTACCGATCCATTGTTTCGGGCGATGCAGCATGGCAAATTTGCCGTTAATTTTCTCCGGAAAAAGAATCACATCCCGATCGTCGAGATTGGCCTGCGTCAAACGGCCAAGACGACGCCATGTGCGAAAATCTTTGGTGAGAGCCAAACCGGAATTGGCAATATTTTGGCGGTAAACAGCCGGTGCATCCGGTCCTGCGTCGGGTAAGCGAACCACATCGTGCGGAAATGTCCAGTAACGTCCCGGAGGATATGGGCGATAGGCATAGGTTACATAAAACTCGTCTCCAAATTTGACGATACGGGCATCTTCAACACCTCCCATGTCGGGACCATTGCAACTGGGGCCAAATACGGGTTGGTCGGACACCCGCTGAAAATTGATCCCGTCATTACTGATCGCCAATCCAAATCGGATGAAGTGATCTTCGTCGTCACCGGCAGCCCGGTAGAGCAGATAAAAACTCCCGTTTTCGTACCATGCACCCGGATTGCAAACAACCAAGCTTTCCCAATCATTAGCTGGGTTGGGTGATAATATCGGGTTGTTTTCACTTTTTTTGAGCATCGTAAATTCTTATGTTTTTTTAATGTTTAATAACCTGATTTTCGTAAACGCAGCATAATTTACTTCCTCTTTTCCGTTTTCGCCATCTTTTAACAACCAATACTTGTTCGATAGAAGGGTTGGATTGACAATAACGATTGAATTACTTTCAAAAACTTCACTTGCAAAATTGTCATTCTTGTTACTTCCGCAGCAGAGATATTGATATTAATAATACTCTCATCATTTTTAATCGTTCATATTTGTTATCAGGTAAAAAGATTGAGCCGGGATTTCCATTTTCCGGAAAGCATCGCCAGTCAGATTGATCGTTTCACCCGAAATTTCAGCTTTTGCGAAACCGTTGGAATCTACGGCACCTGTAAACGCACCCTCTTTCCCCGATTTGTAACTGAATATTTTTGCATTCGGAATCGGTACTCCGTTTTCCATTTTCAAGTTAATGGAATAACTAACCGTGTGCGAATTGACAATTGCAATGGTGTATTTTCCATCTTTTTCGCCGGCAATGGAACGAAGGCCAACTTTGTCAGGCAAACTTACCTGGTATATTTTTGTTCCCTGTGGAAAATAACGGCTCATCAGCGACATGGTGTAAAACCACGGGCGGATGTTTTCATCTTTCGGATTTTCAAATTTTTCGGCACCAAGAATATTCCAGAAACCCCAGCGTTTCAGGGTTGTCGCATTCTGCGAACCCTTGTTGTACATCGCATCGTCCAGATTCCAGAGAATAACTCCGCCATAAGCAGAACGCATGTTTTGAATGACCGCATCAGCCATGTCAATTCCGTAGAAAGCATCGTAAACCGACATGTTGCTGTCATCCGAAGCATATTTGTCAGCCGCGATTCGTTGTGCGTTCAGCTTGCCTAAATCCGAGTTGGCATCATATTTGAAACCCAGTTCTCCCATCAGCATATCTTTTGAAGCGGGTGCTGCGTTACGATAAACTTTTATCATTTGCTGGTATGAACCATCGCGAACTTCTGTTTCTTTCGGATAAGTATGAATATCAAATACCTCTACTTTGCCGGCTAAATCTACCGAAGTATTGGTAACCCAGGAAGTTAAGTTGGCATTCCACACTGCCACGTCGGGACCAATCAGTTTAATTTTTGAGGATAGGTTAAGGGCAACCAATTTCTCATGAAACTGTTCCATCAGGCTTTTCCACAGCGGATAATTTCCGTTGATTGACGACCAGTCGCCATTCGGTTCATTCACCATATTGAAATATTTAATACAGGTGTACCCCTTGGTGTTCACAAGCCAATTAATGAACTGAGCCGAATTCTCCAGCCACTCCTGGTCAATACGGGTTCCCCCGTTGTGTCCCCACTCGCCAAAGAGGACAGAAATTCCTTCGGCCTGACAGAAATCGAGTATTTTCAGTAAAACGGCTTCGCTTTTGGTCGGGGTAAACTTCCCGTTAACCATATAGTTCCAACCTGCCGAAACCATGATACGAACAATTGGCGGACGCATAAAACGAACCCGCAGAAAAAGTTTATTCCAATCGCTTTCTGATAGCGACGGATTTCCTGTCCATGCCTGCAATACATCGTATCCGCCCCATTGAACGCCATTTCCGATGAACGACTGGTTAATGATTTCCTTTCGAATCACTAAATCGTTGCGGGAATCGGTGGCAGAAGGGTCTGGAGTATCGCTTTCGCTGCATGAAATATTCCCCAAAATGATGCTGCCTAGTAACAGCATCCGTTTGATTTGTTTGTTAATGTTCATCCTTGTTTTTCTTTTTAGTCTGGAATAAAAAGCCCGAAGATGGGCCTTTCATCCTAATTACTTTTGCGTGTTATTTTACAAGAAGTTTTTGTGTGTTCGAATATGTTTTCCCTGCTCCGTTTAAGCTGATGCGGCAAAAATGAACACCTGCATCGAGTTTCGCGCCCTGGCTGGTTATGCCATCCCATTGAATGGTGCATTGTCCGGCAGAACAATGGGCCCGGCTGATTACCTGTTCCAGTTGGCCTCTGATGTTATAAACCTGAATTTGCAGATCGCCTGCTTCAGGCAAAATACAACTGAATGTTACTTTGTCTGCCGTTGGATTTGGAAATACCGACACCGGCATTTCGCTGGCAGGCATTGTTAATTCTGTTTTAGCGCTGGTTGGCACCGTTGAATATTCAATGCGCATTGCACCCAAATAGTAATATTTCAGACTATTATTGTTATTTGGCCCCGGAGCCACCTCTATTTTAATTGTCCCATTTTGAGCAGGACGTATATCGGGTACTTTGGCTATATTCTTCTTGTTGTTCGAAGCATCGAGATAAACAATTTCTTCTGTCAGCCCGGTTACTTTGTATTTTGCTTCGCGGTTATCGGTCACCTGATCCCGCGAGGCGAAGAACGAGAATGTAAATTTCGTGTCGGCGTTTAGTCCGCCCAGCGTTATTCCGCCGGTCGGTTCGGTTATTCCGCTATGTGCGCCTTCACTTCCGAAGAAACTATCCGAAGTGGCGTTTACACTCATATCCAGCGATGCATCCGGAGAAGTGGTTCCAACGTTATTTATTCCGGTAAAAGCATCGTGTACCCATAATGAAAAGCCAGTGCTGTTTCCCTCCGTATTTACCAGGTCGGATATTACTTCGCCGCCGGTTGGAATAGTTAAATTGTTCCAGTTCCCGGTTGACAGTTTATTTCCGAAGTCAACATGAATGGTTCCATCTCTATCGTAAACGACAGGTTGTTTTTCGGAAGTCATTCGAATTGCTCCAAGGAAATAATACTTTAACGAGTTGTTATTGTTTGGCCCGGGTGAAACAGTGATAATGATTGTTCCGTTGGCTGCTGGAAATACGTCGCTAATAGTAACGGTATTGGCCGTGTTGTTTGACGGATTAAGTGTTGCTGTCTGGTCCGTTTTGCCGCTGACTTTGTATTTCGTTTCGCGATTGTCGGTAACACCTACACGTGATGCAAAAAAAGTAAATGAATACTTGCTGTTTCGGTTTAATCCTGAAAGAGTAATTCCACCTGTTGGTTCAGTTATACCATTGTGCGCGCCTTCGCTTCCAAAAAAACTATCGGAAGTAGCAGATTCAGGCATTTGCACACTTGCATCAGGGGTAGTGGTTCCCGTGGTATTGACACCTGTAAAAGCGTCGTGTATCCAAACAGCAATACCTGTATTTTGTTTTTGCGTGTTGATCAGATTCAAAATTGTATCCTGCGGGGCTTTTTTTAAGTTGTTCCAATTCCCGGTTGAAATAGTGGTGCCAAAATCAATATTGATCGTATCCTTGTCGTTGTCGCTGCGACTGTGTGTGAGTACACTCGATTTCACTACGCGGTCTTTCAGAACCGTGTGTGCGGCATCGTTCAGGTGAACACCGTCGCCCATATCGTATTTTGTATTAATTGTACCATCGGCATTGGCTATTTCGGTCCAAAAGTCGATGGCTTTAGTGCCCCATTTTTTGATGGTTGAATCGCGCATGGCAATCAGGTTTTGTCGCTGATCGGCCGAGAAATTGCGTGGTTGCGTGGTTGTAATAAATACCGGAACATTTTTCTCAGTTGCTTTAGCCAGAATCACTTTGTAGTTGTTCAACTGTTCGGTAACGGTGTAGTTGGCATTGGCATCATTTGTAGGCAAGTTGATGATAATAACATCCGGTGAATAACTCAATGCTTTGGTGATGTTGCGCTCGGTATTGGGCGAAGGCCGGTCGGTTGGTGGAGTGAAATCCGAAGGCATTACATGATAAGTGGTATATCCTCCTACTGCAAGATTGATCACATCGCTGGCCGAATTCACCGATTTTACATACTGCGTGTATTGGTTTACCCATGCGTTTGCCGGGTTTTGCGGCCCGGTGCCGGCTGCGGTGGACGAGCCTAACACAACAATTCTTATTACTCCCTCTTTAGCCTGAAGAGAAAATACTTCGGCAATCAGAAACATGACAAAAAAGGTAAAGACTCTTTTCATGATGATATTAAATGGTCTGGTTGGTTGCTGTTTGTAAACAATCTATTTATAGTTTATTTTTCAATATTGATGACCACATCAGAAACAGTGTAATTAAAAGTGCTGCTCCTGATGTGGCTTTCTATTTAATAGGGCAATAGATTATTTTTTAATAATATCTATCCAATATCTGCGGGGACGACTTACAAAACGGTCGTAATCGGTATAAATATTTACCCAGTCATCGACACCATTCAGTGTGAAAGAAAATGCATAGGTTGTCAGTGTCCGTGATTTGCCATCTCCCAGATTGTAAGTTCCCGGAGCATCGAACGAACCAGTTTTAGTGGTTCCATCA
This sequence comes from Bacteroidales bacterium, assembly GCA_017997855.1. Next base: position 6,908 of record JAGOEF010000013.1, on the reverse strand, counting down.
GCAAACGTAAAACTTACCGTTCCTGTGGCGTAATTTCTCATCCATTTACCTTCTCCTTTCGGGATAGTGCGATAGAACTTATTCAGATCAATATTCGGAGTTTTGGCTACATAAATGAAATTTGCATATTTGCCGTCGGCTCCTGCTGCATTTACAATTTTTCCATAGGTATTTCCTTCTGAAGTAATTCCTTCCATCGTGAAAGTAAGAGTATTGTCGTGTTCTTTATCAGGACCTTCGGTTGTTGACCAACACCAGGGTTTGTCGCTCATTTTTGCAGTAGAAGCTCCTCCGTACGACGGGCCTGTTCCTCCGTACACATACAACCCGTTGATGCTCCATGTTCCGAGTAAGGTTTCAGTAAACGGTTTCAGTATCACAGTCCAAATGAGTGATTCTCCGTTGGCCGGGGTTATCGTGATCGTGGCCGATTTTGAGTCGTTCTGAAAGTTTAGTGCATCGCCCACGTTGACCGAAGAACTGGCTCCATAAGAAATTTCCAGTTTCTGAATTTTGATAGCACTAAAATCGGCACTGGCACTGGTATTGTAAGTAAAGTTGATTTCAGCATTGTTGCCATCGCGGGTTATTGTTGCGGTTCCCACCTGGTCGGCAAAGGTGATCCCAATGATGTTCCTTTCTTTATTCCAGTCGCCGTCGTTGATTTCCGACATTGGATCTTTCTGACAGGAAAACATCATACCGATAGTCAGGAACAGAGCTACATAAGTTAATTTTCTCATTTCTCTTCGGTTTTTTTTATTACTACTGGTTTGATGATGAATTGACATTTAAGTCGATTTCCATTTGCGGAATCGGATAGAATGCAGCCTGAGCTTCCGTAATTCCGGCAGCAACAGCTTTCGGATCCTTTGCAACAACCATTGCCTTGCGGCGGAGATCGTACAAGCGATGTCCTTCAAATGCCAGCTCCCATGCACGTTCCTGTACAACTGCATTTCTAAAATTACTTGCCGATAAACCCGGATTTAAATCTCCCAAGCCTGCGCGGTTTCTTATTTTATTGATCCACAGATAACCATCAGCAGTTGGTCCCACTGCTTCAGCGTATGTCAGCGCTACATCTGAAAAGCGAATCAGGTAGGGTTTTGCACTTGATTTCTGTCCCACAAATTGGGGGTCGACATATTTACGGGTAAACGGATATTTTATTTTCCCCCCCACACTACCTGTCACTGTTCCGTTGGCGTTGTAAACGTTAGTTACAATCAGATCAGTTTTACGTTTGTCCAAAGCATCAAATGTGTTGTAGAATGCTGTGTTGGTCATGAAAACTTCCCATCCATTGGTGACATAAGTAAATGAATTGTCCGGGTTTTTTAGATAAAATGGAACTCCATCCACCCAAGGGTGAAACATCATTCCAATTTTCGAATAGTTCCCTTCGTTCAAACCGGTACGATCCATCGACATAATGAAAATGTGTTCCGATCCGTTCGGAGCATCAACGTCATAAATGTGGAGCAGGTTGTTGTCGAGTGCATATTGACTTTGATCGTACAATACTTTATGCGACCACGCGGCAGCTTCTTCATACATCTTGTTCACATCAGCCGACATTTCAGTGTATTTGGCAACGCCACTTTCTTTTGATGAAGCGATGGTCAGATAAACTTTTGCGAGCAACGACTGTGCTGCTACTTTATCTGCCCGGCCTACTTTCTGTTTAACTTCCAGTAAACTTTCAGCCTGTTTCAAGTCAGAGATGATGAAATCATACAACTCGTCCATGTTTTTTGCCATGTTGGGAGAGGTTTGGGAAATACTTTTCACCATGTTTTTCTGAATTGGCACCAGACCAAAAACGCGAACCAAACTAAAATAATTATATGCCCGGAGGAAATAAGCTTCACCCAGTAACCGGTTTTTTATGCTCGAATCGAAAGTGCTGTTTACCACATTATCAATTACCGCATTCGATCGGTTGATGGCTATGAAACAGTATTTGAAGAAGTATGTCAGCGTTTCATTCGAAGCATCGGCAGTCCAGTTATTTAATTGCTGAGAGCCGTAGCCTTCGTCTGCTTTTACATCACAATTGTCGGATGCAAGTTCCCCGATATAGAAAATACCACGGGAATATTCAAGAAAAGTAAGCGCATTGTACGCAAACATCAGTGATGCTTCGGCATCAGCCGGAGTTTTATAAAAATTATCTTCAGAATAGAACCCGTATGGTTCTTCATTAAGGTCGCAGGAACCAGCCATCAGACCTAATACCAGTAGAAGTGAAAATATTTTTGTTTTCATATCGGTCGTTTTATTTAGAAGGTTATATCAAGTCCAAATGTCCATTTCCGCAAACGAGGATAACCACCCCAGTAGATACCGTTGGCTCCAACTTCAGGATCGTATCCTTTGAATTTTGTAAACGTGTAGAGGTTTGAGCCATCCACATACAGGCGCACATTCGATAACCAATTCAAGCTTTTCGGATGATAATTATATCCGAGTGTTACGTTTTGTACTCGAACAAACGAGCCATCTTTAACATACCAGTCCGACAAGTAGTAGGTTCTGTCCTGACGAAGGCTTGGATAATCATTATTGGGGTTATCTAAAGTCCAGCGCAAAGGCATTGTATTTGCCTGGCCTCCCCACATATTTTGATGAAGAATATCGTTGCCGAAAACGCCATTGAAAAACACTTGTAAATCGAAGTTTTTGTATTCAGTGTTCAGCGACAAACTGGCTGTAAAATCCGGATTCGGATCACCAATGATCGTGCGGTCTTTGTCGCTGAAAGCTCCGTCTCCACTCAGATCGATATATTTAAATTCGCCTGGTTTAGCTAAGGCTCCTGTAAGGCCTGCGGCCAATCCTTCTTCTTCCGATTGAATAATTCCGTCCACTTTGTAGCCATAGAAAACATTGACCGGCTGGCCAATTGCCAAAAGATTCGGGTTCTGGCGGAATGTTGAAAGCGATGAGCCCCAGAATTCGTATTTCATTCCGGTAATGTAATCTGTATTCAATCCGGACGTGATGGCATCTCCAAGGCTTTTCACCTCGTTTTTATTCTTAGAGAAAATAAAGGAGGCTGAAAAGTTGAGATCTTTTTTGCGGATAATATCTCCATCAACTGAGAATTCAAATCCTTTATTTTGAATTTCTCCATCGTTTACCCACATGCGGTTGTAGCCCGAAGAAAGAGACAGGATGCGCTCGCGAAGCAGGTCAGAAGTATTTTTTACGTAGTAGTCAAAGGTCGTTCGTATCCGACGTTCAAAGAAGGCCATGTCAAGTCCCAAATTGCTTTGAGCTGTGGTTTCCCATCTTAAATCGACATTAGGAATTCCCCCCCAGATTTTAAAACGATAGCTGTCGCCTTCGTATCCTACAATGTAGCCCGGCCCGATAGCAGTGTTCCATTTTCCGTTGTCGTAATATTGCTCCACGCCGTAGCGGCTGAGTGTCTGGTATGGCGAAATGCCCTGATTCCCTGAAATACCATAACTTAAACGCACTTTCAATTCGTCGAAGATTCCCAACGACTTGATGAATTCTTCGTTATGTGCTTTCCAGCTTATTGCTCCTGATGGGAAATAGGCCAATTTATTGTTGGCTCCAAACTTGGATGACCCATCAACACGCATGGTTGCCGTAAACAGGTAAGTATTGTTAAGCGAATAATTAATACGTCCCATGAACGAAAGCAACTTAGTAGAAGAATAGCTGTTCGAGTGTCTGTTTTTTTCCGGATCGCCTGACGACATATTTTCATTTCCAGTTGCTTCGTTTACAAAATCGTACGAATTCAGGGTCGATCCCCTACTCATGCTGTATTCATACGAATGGCCAAGCATAGCATTAATTTTATGCAAATCGGAAAATGTCTTTTCAAAAGTCAGATAGGTTTCCGACACAACATTTTGTCCCATCCAATTACTCAGCACAGCAGCACCATTATTAAAATCACCGGTTTCAGTATAAACTTTCGGATAATATGCATCCGAAATAGAACTTCCGTATTTGTAGTTTACCTGCGATTTCAGGTTCAGGTAATCCAGAATTTGGAAATCAACCATCCACGAAGAGATATAATCCAGTCCATTGCCTTTGTTTGTAACATGCTCAGTAAGAGCAAGCGGATGAGAGTAGTCATTCTTGCCTGCCAAGAAGTAAGAGCCATCGGCATTATAGACCGGCCAGAGGGGATTTCGGTAGTAAGCAAGCCCACCATTGTTGTTTCGATAGTTTTTCGAAAATAAATTAGACGTGCGAATTGTTAAGTTATCCAACACTTTATGGTCGACAGCCAATTTGATGATTCCTTTCTGATAATCATCTTCAATGTAAACACCTTGTTCGTCAAAATAGTTTACGCTCAGATTGAATGAAGTTTTCTGGTTGGCACTATTGATTGAGAGGGTAGTATTGTTTGAAGTCGGAGCATCGCGGAATACAATTTCATCCCAATGAGTAAAATGAGGCCAGGTTCCATTCTGTAATTCTTCAATTGATGGATAATAAACACCGTTGGAGTTGGTTGCACCAATAAAAAGTGGAGGAAGCTTGGCATTAACCCGATCTTCGTTATTTAATTGTGCCATTAATATCGGATTATTCCAAAGCGATAATTTCGATGAAAATTGAGATAAGGTTGTTTGTTGCCGGATATTAACCGTGGTAGTGCCTTCTTTGGCTTTATTGGTAGTAATCATGATTACCCCGTTGGCCCCACGTGATCCGTAGATTGCCGAAGCAGAAGCGTCTTTCAACACCTCAACAGAAACAATATCTGCCGGGTTAATTTGTTTCAGGTTACCAGCTTCGCCAAGCGGGAAGCCGTCAACCACCACCAACGGAGAATTTGATCCGCGAAGAGAACTACCCCCGCGAATGCGAACCGTTGAACTGGCTCCCGGATCCTGGGATGAATTAATAACCTGCAAACCAGCCGAACGACCTTGCAGAAGTCCGTCGATTGAGTTTGCCGGTGTATTATTCAGCGCTTCAACTTTTACTGTACTCACCGATCCGGTAAGGTCACTTTTTTTAACGGTTCCATACCCAACGACAACAACTTCGTCGAGGCCATGAACTTCCTCTTCCAACGTGACATCTAAAAGTGATTTTCCATTTACCTTAATTTCGGTAGATTTATAACCTACGAAAGAAAAAACCAAAACAGGATCTTGGGTAGTTAATTCAATCTGATATTCACCAGAGACATTTGTAATTGTACCGTTCATTGTTCCTTTTTCAACAATACTGACCCCCGGGATTGATTCTCCCTGTTTGCTGGCCACGGTCCCATGAACTTTAAAGGATTGTGCGAATGAAGACCATATCGCAAGGTTAAACATGATTGCAAGTAAAGTCAATCGAAATAACCATTTCTTCTTTTTCATTGGCATAGAATGTTTAGTTAAACTTTATGGAAGCAAAACTAATGATATCATTATAAACAAAATTTGCCTTTAAAGTTAATTACCTGTATTATTATGAAATTATATTGCATTATTTCCCACTTACCATAATATTTATAGTCATAATAATTTGATCTATGCAAGGTGTATTTAAAGGGGTATGTCCACGATTTGAATCCACTCTTTTCACATCTGAAGTGGATAAAGGGAATTACCAAGGAGTTTGAACAACCTGGTCGCTTCTACGCTTTCGTTTCCAAAATGATTGATCTGTTTTTGAGTCTTTTCTGGTGAGAAGGCTTTTGCCAGGCAAAAGGAGGGACCACAGTACATACCCTTTGGGGTGCTGTTACCCAGATCCCAATTTTTCTCCACATTACTGATACAATTATGAATATAATTGTTTAAATTTGTGATATGATTACGATATGAAATTTATCGATTCAGTTAATAATATGAATAAACGAATCGTTCGGGAAATAACGCCACTGTCAGACGATGACTTTTTTATCGTATTGAATCACCGAAACGCCAAATTCGATTTTCCGGTGCATTACCATCCGGAATACGAATTAAACATGGTCTTGCACTCGAAAGGGAAACGGATCATTGGCGATTCAATTAAAGAATATCAGCATCCCGATCTGGTGTTAATCGGTCCAAATACACCCCATGCATGGACGGGCAACGAAGTAGGAGTGCAGGTGGTCACGATTCAGTTTCATACTGATTTTCTTAGCGAGAAAGCTTTATCGCGAAAATTGACGATTCCTATTCGTGAGTTGCTCGACCGATCGCGAATGGGCGTTTTGTTTTCGCAGGATACAACGGCAAATCTGGTAGAACGTATTTTCAGGCTTACCGAGATTCGTGGATTTGATTCGTTACTGGAGTTCTTATCAGTATTGTATGATTTGTCGATTTCGCGCAATCAGCTTACCCTCTCGTCGCCCTCGTATGTCGGACAGTTTGATACCTCGAAAAGCCGGAGAATTAAACTGGTAAATCAGTATTTGTACGACAATTTGATGAATCCGATCAAGATCAATGATGTAGCCCAACTGGTTTCGATGACTCCGTCAGCTTTTAGCCACTTCTTTAAAAAGCGTACGCAACGTTCGTTTTCCGATTACCTGACCGATCTCCGAATTGGGCATGCTGCCCGTTTGCTGATTGAGACGGAAAAGAATATCTCAGAAATATGTTTCGACAGCGGATTCAATAATATTTCCAACTTTAACCGCTCGTTTAAGTCTCAGAAAGGGTGTACCCCCAGCGAGTTCCGCTCGCAGCAAAAATTGATTACAAAGCATTAATCCGACATTTTGCCTTAGCAAGTAATTATTTTTCAATCAATTAACAAGTAATATTTCTGAAATATCGTTCGTGCAGCGAAAATGTTTCTTCAGGATCAAAAACAGCAAGTCTACCGCGCGGAAGGTTGCCGGAAACTCACAGTGGTGAACTGGATGGCAGGAATGAACAAGCCGCTGGAAATACCACTGCCAATTACAC
>JAGOEF010000269.1 GCA_017997855.1 Bacteroidales bacterium | reverse complement strand
ACTGCTTTCCATCACCGCCATATTGCCTATATAGGCCATCTGGTAAGCCGAAACATAAGGATCCTCCCCGTTTTCGTGGAACAAATGATCGTAAGCAGCCTGGGTAGTACCGGCATAGGTGGGGTTGGCATTTATAGTCGCTGTTACACCAACGCTCCAATAGAAGTCTTCGTTCCATAGGGTTGAATTTGTACCTCCGATGTGAGCTACAGCGCCTTTTTTTGATGTACGCAGTAATGCTTCTCCAAAACATTCGCTTTCATCGAATTTACTCGAAAGACAGCAGTTTCCAATGCTGAAGAAATATTCATCTTCGTTTTGTAGCGAAGGAATCTGTGATGTCGTGAACGAAGGATCTCCCCATCCATCCGAACCGCAATGTGCCGTGTAGTTTACCAGTGCAACTCCTGCGCTCAAGTTGGCAATAATTGCCGACTCGGATGTGGCCGATGCGGGATACAAATACACATAGGGTGTAATATCATGGGTGATATTAAAGTAATTCTGGTTGGCATAGTTTATTTGCCCGTTTGCATGTGTCGGGCCATAGGTATTATCGGCACCGGCTATTAATACCACTTCCTCAAGAAATGACGGATCCGGAAATGTGTACTCTTCATACATCAGGGTCTTTTCAATCTGCGGTTGAAGTTGTGCAACCGAAGTTGCCGAAAAACGACCGAAATAAATTTCGGGTACATAATCGCCGCCTCCATCAAATTCTACCGTATACATATCGGTATGATGCTGTCCGGTATTGGTTGTCGGAATCTGTGCCACATCGCCTACAAATAATACATAGGTTGGAGCCGGATCTTCGGTGGTAGCAGCGTCGTACAACCCCTTTAAATAGTTTTTTATGCTGGCCTGAGTGGTCCCAACACTGGGATTATTTGTATAGGCTTCAATTACATTAAATCCTTTTTTAGTTTTCCATTCGATAAAGGGTTGCAGAGTTTCTTCAAACATGGGAGCCGAAACAATAACATATTTTACCGGATAGGTCGATAACGCATCTTTGGTTGCCGGGGCACTAAAGTTCCATATTTTGCTGTAAGCCATTCCAAAAGCCGGTGAATAGTACTTCGATTTTGTTTCGTTATAGCTCGAAATATCAGCATCTTCGAAAGTAACTTCGGCAACAAGGTTGTTTTTTATTGTCATTGTATTGCTGGCAGCGTCATAGGTGAAAGGATTTATGCTCAGTCGGGCTATTTGCACTCCGCGCATTTTCGAAATGGGAACCACCTTAACAAACTCAGGTTCGAACGAAGTACTGCCATCGTAATATTCGGTTTTCTTAACAAATTCCACCGATGCAGGATCCTGATTTTTAAACAGCGAAGGCTGCTCTGGCATTATCGGGAAACTCATTCCCAATGTATTCAGATCAATTACCTGCTCTTCGTACGAAATAATTCTAATTTTAATTTTGGCACCTGTCGGTACTTCAATTAATTTATTTATTGAAGGTAATTCGGGGCAACCAAGATTGCCTGCAGGTGTGTAGCCGGCAAGGTTTAACCGTGTGTAAACTCCGTCTTTTGTTTTAACCTCGCGAAATGGCACAGCATCAATATAATTGCTGAACACGAGGCTTGAGGATGTGCTTTCAATCAGGTTGATACCGATTCCTGTATTTGCCAAATCGGCAGTTTTTTGCGAAAAAGCCGAAAATCCTGCAAGCAAGGGTAATAATGCTAATAGAAATAAATGTTTCATTTTAGTGAATTTAAATTTGGGTAAATGTACGCGAAAATAGCTTTCAAAAATTGCGATTTTATTTATTTTTATACAAAGTTCTTAAACAACCTATATCAAGTGGTTGTGTGGCTTTATCCAAAAATATCTTTTAGAAAACCACCTTTCTTTTTACGTTTGGTTTCATCCATCAATTCATGTGTCTCGCTGAGTTCGGGAAGTAACCATTTTCGTATTTGCGCCCAGCCCGGGAACCCGCCTACATTGCGGTCGTCAATAAAAACATCGGCATGTATTTTACGACTCATGTATTTGTTGAATTCTTCATCGGGACTGCTTTGATTAACGGCGTAAAACATGATGCCATGGTTCAGACAATATTCGACGGCTTCCTTGAGGTATTCCCCATCGCGAAAAGTCCAGAGTATTAACTTATGCCCCGCTTCCTGCAGTTCACGTAAAACGGTAAAAGCATTGGGTATTTCGTTGCCGATGGTTGGGTAACGGTGTTCCACAATTGTTCCGTCAAAATCAACCGCTATTATCATTTTACGACCTTCGTAAGTATCCATCCTAATCTACTTTTTTCAGAATTACTTTTGAGTTAGTACTCTCGCTTAATGGGCTCATCATCAGCAAATTGTTATTTAATTCGAGAATGCGGCTTTTTTCTTCGGTATTGCTGTCTTCTTTAATAATTATAATCTGGGTACCATCATCGCTGATTTTCCATACGCCGGTCGTAATCTTGGTTTTCACCGTTTTTATGTAAGAATAATCGGCTTTAAACTCAAAAAATGTGCTATCGCGCAACTCAATAAACTTCTGATCGTACAATGCTTTGTAATCGCCAAGGTTTGTGTTTTCTTTCAAAAAAATTGTATCCATTTTCCATGTCCCAACCATATATTTCTCGTTCATTAAACAAAGGCTGCTTTTCTGTGGTTTCTGTGCCCAGAGGATGCCGGTGATGCAAATCAGAAAAATTGTAATTAGCAAATTTTTCATATTTCTATTTTCAATATTTTGTTATCAATACTCAGGTTTTTCAACATGCCTTTCAATCGGCTTTCATCGGTGTCGGTGATAAATATTTGTCCGAAACTATCCCCCGAAACAATATTCATGATTAATTTCACTCTTTCAGCATCAAGTTTATCAAACACATCGTCCAGCAGCAAAATTGGTTCCAAAGCAGTTTTATTTTTAATAAAATCGAACTGAGCAAATTTTAATGCTGAAATATACGATTTTTGCTGACCCTGCGAACCGGTATTTTTCAACGGATGTTTATCGATTTCGAACAACAAATCATCGCGGTGAATGCCTGAAGTGGTATAACCCAGAATTTTGTCACGCGACAGGTTCCTGGTCAGCATTTCGAGAGGATGATTACGCATCAGTTGACTCTCATATTCGAGTCTTACCTGTTCTTTTCCTTGCGATATAATTTCGAAATAGTGCCTGAAACTTTCCTGAAAACCTTCGATAAACTCTTTTCGTGCACGGTAAATCGACAGTGATTTTGCCGCCAGAATTTCGTTCCATATTTCGAGGTTATCGCTATCGGCTGAGGTGGTGGAATCAATGTCGCGGAGTAGTTTGTTCCTGTGTTCAAGTGCCCTGTTGTAATGAATCAGGTCGTTAAGGTAGTTATGCTCGAATTGCGCAATCACCATATCGACAAACCGCCTTCTGATTTCGCTGCCCGAAAAAATCAGATTTGAGTCGGAGGGCAGTAAACAAATAAGGGGAATAAATCCAATGT
>JAGOEF010000268.1 GCA_017997855.1 Bacteroidales bacterium | reverse complement strand
ACCATACGCAGTTGGCTGAATTGATTCAGGGTTTTTATCATACAAAATTTATGAAAGGCTTTCGTATAGATGAACACGAACTGCACCGCTATCGTACGCAATATAACTGGTCAGATATTGTGAAGCAATACGACCGGTATTTTGTTAGTTTACCATAGCCACTTATTTCTGGTCGTTCTCGATAAAATCGGGCATATCGTTGATGTCGATTTGCAGCGTTCTCGACTCGAAAAATCCATTCAGCCAGGCCTTTAACACAACCTCAGTGCTGGTCTCGGGCTTAAACGAAAATTTACCTTTGGCCGTAGTTTTCCCTTTATTCAGCGAAAGCGTAACCGAATCGACATTTTCGCATGCCCAGGTCAGGGTTACTTCCTCACCGGGTTTAACCACCGTATTGCCATTGAAAAACACAATTTTAGGCTGCACCACCTGCACATTGAAAAAGCTTTCGTCAACGGTGCCATTATTGCGGTAAATGCGTACCCCGTAGGAGTAGGAATCTATCATTGGAATGTTCATGCTTCCGATGGGAGGCAGGCTGTCGCTTACATTGTCGATGGCAATTTTATAAGCGTTCTTATATTTCCATTCAACCTTAACAAGCTTTCCGATGCCTACTTTTTCGGTGCATGCAATCGACTCGACATAATTCACTTTTACTTTTTTTGTTTGTCGGTCGGCATACCCTGCTTTATTGCATGCTGCAATCCGGATTATTGTATCACGTGTTGACTTGAACTCGATTCTTCCTTCGATGGGAAGTTTCTCTTTGACCCCGGCAATGGTAACAAAATCGGCATTCTCGGCTTGCCAGCTTATGGAATAGGTGCCTTCGTCGGTAATACGGTCGGGAGCATTAAAGGTAAGAAGTACCGGCGAAACCACATCAATCGAAATGCGCTTGCTCGAATTTGAATTTCCGCGTTCAGCCACAAAAACGTAAGAAGTACTTTGCTTTGGACTTACGTATATTTTGCCTTCCATGGGCAGGTCGTTCATACCCAGTTCCGCACACGAAAAACGCTTAGCACCCTGCACACTCCACCAGATAGAAATGGAGTCTCCGATGAATAACACACGCTTAGTCCTGCCGGTCCCGATGGTTATTTCGGGAGCCTGGGCGTGCAACGATTCAAAACAAAACCCAAAGAAAATGATGAGTATCAGAATGAGATGGGAGGGGAGAGGTCTTCTCATAAATCATGGTTTTAGTAATAATACAAAATTAATGAATTTCCTTTAACAAAATCAATGCCTGATTTAATTTTTATTGACAGTTTCCTTTATGATGTGTTGTATGCATTTGTAATTTCGCTGTGAAGATTAAACCTGGTTAAGCTTTGCTTAGTTTGCAGTATATAATCGATGATTTTTTTTAATTTTGACAAAATTATTTTCAGGATGGCACAACAGAAACCAGCACGTAAACCGGCGGCAAAACCAGTCGCTCCAAAGCTGCAACCGGTTGCACAAGTAACCAGAAAGCCTGTGTTTTGGGCTGAGACGGTCATTATCATTTTAGGAGTCTCGCTGTATGCCAATACCTTGTATCACGATTATGCACTCGACGACGCCATTGTGGTGGTACAGAATCAGTTTACCAATAAAGGAGTTGACGGTCTGAAAGATATTTTCAGTTACGATACTTTTACCGGTTTTTGGATGACCAGTTATCCGGATAAAACTGCCGATCAGATTCAGGAAGAGAAAAAACTGGTTGCCGGCGGGCGTTATCGTCCCTTGTCGTTAGCCACTTTCGCACTCGAAAATCAGGTGTTTGGCAAAAAAGAGCATAATCAAAACGGAGAGACATATTACGCAGGAAATCCACACATAAGCCATAGTATCAATATTCTCCTGTATGTGCTTACCTGCCTGTTGCTGTATCAGATTCTGAAAAAGCTGATACCTCCGCGCAATCCCGATAACTGGTATTTCAGTACGGCGTTCATTGCGACTATGTTGTTTCTGGCGCATCCCATACACACCGAGGCCGTTGCCAATATTAAAGGCCGCGACGAAATAATGACCTTGCTGGGTTCGCTGGGTGCACTTTGGTTTACCCTGCGGTATCTCGACACTTCAAAGATTGTAAATCTGCTGCTTTCGTCGTTGTGTTTGTTTTTAGGCCTGCTCTCGAAAGAAAATGCTATTACATTCCTGGCACTGATTCCGCTGAGTGTGCATTATTTCACTAAGCACAAACCCTTGCGCAACCTGATTTCGATGATTCCGCTGGTGCTTGCCGCCGGTGTTTTTCTGATTATCCGGTATCAGATATTGGGTGGTGGTTCGGGCGAAAAAGAAATCGCTCAGGAACTCATGAATAATCCGTTTGTGGAAGCCGACACGAGCGAAAAATTTGCAACGATATTTTATACACTCTGGAAGTATATTCAACTCCTGATTTTCCCGCACCCATTAACCTACGACTACTATCCAAAGCAAATCCCGATTATCGGTTGGGGTGATTACAGGGCATTCCTGCCGTTTTTACTGTATCTGGCACTGGGAATTTATGCAGTTTGGGGTATGATTCGCCGTAAGGATGTGTATTCATTCAGTATCTGGTTTTATCTGATACCTCTTTCGGTTGTATCTAATTTATTTTTTCCGGTTGGGACATTTATGAATGAGCGTTTTGTATTTATTTCATCCATAGGCTTTTGTATTTTACTGGGCTGGCTGGTTGTTGAGAAACTGCCATGGCTGGCACGAAAGTTTAAAGTCTGGCCCGGATATATGATTTTACCGGTTTTTATTGTGGTGATGCTGCTCTATTCGGCCAAAACATTTACCCGGAATAAGGCCTGGGAAAACGACTATGTATTGTTTACCACCGATGTACAAACCTCGGTGAATTCGGCAAAAAGCACCTGCAGTGCCGGAGGTAAGCTTATCGAAGAAGCCCAGAAACCGGCGATTAAAGCAGACACTGCCCTTCATAATGAATATTGCCATAAAGCAATTGCACATCTGGAGCGTTCGCTGACAATTTATCCTGAATACGTTGATGCCATGAATCTGCTTGGCAATGCCTGGTACGAACTTGAGATGAATTCGGTGAAAGCACTCGAAGCATACACCCGGGTATTGAAGTTGCGACCCTATCATGGTGTGGCCATCGGTAATGCCCGTGTCATTATAAACAACGCATTTCCGTTGCTCAATAGTGGTAAATCGATGAATAGTCCCGAAGAAATACTGTCAGCACTCGAAGCGCTCGACAAAGTAAAACCGGGCATTCCCGAACTGTATCATTTGATGGGAACCATTTATGGACGCTACCTCAATCGGCTCGATCTCTCAATTGAGTATCTGAACAAATCGGCTGCGCTGAATAATCAAAACCCGAGTCTTTTTATGGATATGGGCGTTGCGTATGGTATGAGTGGCGATTTGCAGACAGCACTGAAAAATTTTCTGAAAGCGGTTGAATTATCCCCCGGAGACCCGATGGCCTGGATG
>JAGOEF010000267.1 GCA_017997855.1 Bacteroidales bacterium | reverse complement strand
CAGCGACGAAATATTGTACTCAAACAGTCGTCGCCAGATGCGTTCGGGAAAACCCGATTCGGTGCTGATTGAGTAAACGCCTTCCCGGTCTTCGTAACGTGTAAACCTGATATCCGGGTCGTAAATAAGCGAAATTGTGGGCGATAGTTTCCATTCCAGACTCCATTGCGCATCGCTAAATACATGCTTCCCGTCGATAATCAGGTTGGTCAGGCTTCGCTGGCTGTAATCCAGGGTATGAACAATGCCACTGAAGTTGGTGCCCAAACTGGTTTTTTCGTAATCAAAAATTCCTGCTTTTGATTCGCCGTTTTGCAGGTGCATAATATTCATCCGATATTTCGATGTGTTGGTTTTAAGGGCAATTCCCCCGAGTACATTCACAAAAACAGACTTTACCCCATAATCGCCTGTTTGAAATTCGCGCCGGTCGAGTTCGTACACCGATTTATCACCCGATAAACCATACCTTCCATATTCGGCGTTCTCGTAATAATCGCTTGAATTTTTGTAAGAAAAAGCAAAATTATAACCCAGTGTACGAGTTTTGAGTTCCTTTTGATTTCCAAAATTTGCTCCCAGACTAAAATCGCAAAGGCTTGTCTGACGGGTGGCCGCCATCACCGGATTGAAAGCCGAAAGAATTTCCTTATACCGTTCAGCCTTTGCACTCGTGGTATTACCAACTACCTCAGCAAAAAAAGGAATATTTGTAACAGCGGGTATAGCGCGGGTACCATCGTCAAAACCCAGAAAATCGGTTGCGCCTCCTTTGTATCCTACAAAATCGCCGGTAAAATGAGCTCCCGGGTTGTAGGCCAGTCCGATATTCAGGGCAGCCTGATGTGTTTCGGGAAAATCTTTGGTTTCGATGTTGATAATTCCACCGGTGAAATCAGCCGGCAGGTCAGCGCTGAAAGTTTTACTGACCACAATATTGTCGATCATGTTTGTCGGGAACAAATCCATCTGCACGGTATTACGGTCGGGGTCGAGACCCGGAATTTCCATGCCATTCAATATAGTTTTCGTATAGCGGTCGCCCAAACCCCGCACATAAACATACTTACCACCGCTAACCGACACACCCGTAACCCGCTTCATGGTAGAAGCCACGTCAGAGTCACCGGTTCGCCGGATAGCGGCCAAAGAAACCCCGTCGAGCATAGTCACCGATTTGCGCTTCATGGCGATAATTGAGTTTTCGTTATTCCGCACTTCGTTTGCCGAAATGGTAACCTCGGTAAGTAAAAAACCTTCCTCCTTCATCTGAATGTCACCGAGAAAAGTAACCTGCCCCGCTTTTACTTCCACCTGAGTCAGTTCAATGGTTTGGTATGAAATAAACGAAATCTCAAGTTGATACGTTCCGGGAGCTAAACCCAGACTAAATTTACCATCCAGATCGGTGGTGGTTCCCATTGTGGTACCTTTAACAACAATGGCCACAGCAGGCAGCGACTCACTGTTGCCGGCATCAAAAATATTACCTCTGACAAATCCTTGCTGGGCAGAAGCAGAAAACATGCCTGCCAACAAAATAATCAACACTACACAATTCTTCATCATCGTTATTTTATCAATAATAATCAACGTAAAAACCCGCAGGCAAAATCGCCTGCGAGTTTTCGGGTATATAAGCCTCCTGTAACTTAAAATGCACTGAGTTCATTGTTTGCCGAAGCCCATGTCCACGAAGCAAATTTGGTTTTATCGGCTCCCACTGTATTAGCACCTGCATTAACCACACTCGCATGAACATCAATCCCATTCTTGAAAATTGCACTGAGTGCAACATCGGTAGCCGGGGTTACCTGCAAATTGCTGAATGCAAGAATACCCGATGCAAAATTAGCAATGCTGGCATCGCCCGACAGCGACAAGTCGCCACGACCATCGGTTGCTGCCGGATCAGGGAAATTAAAGAAATATATGTTTTCGAATGTACCTCTTGCACCAGAACGGAAATCACCCAATTCAGTTTCATCAGATCCCTTAATACTGCCGTTTCGCACGGTATGTGCAGCCATCATCGAGCCTTCGGGTCCATCAATTTCGAGGGTATGATCGGTGTCAGCACCGGCGATTACAAGAAAGTTATTGAGGGTACCAGCCCATGCCTGATCGGTGTCAATACCATCGTCGCCGGGATTCCAAATCAGCAAATGGCTGACATTAACGGTTCCACCAAAAAATTCAACACCGTCATCCTGGTTTGCAATTACTTCGACGTATTCAACAGTTGTTCCCGAGCCCACACCTCCCAGCGTAAGTCCGTTGATTTCGTTACCCTCGCCGATATTGGCACCACCATGACGGATAGAAACATAGCGGATAATACCCGAATCGTCGGTGGCATTGGTTCCACCATACAAACCATTCTGGTCGGAAGCCGGAATACCTTCAATCTGCATCGATTCGCTGGTTGCCGAAATGGGCGCATTACCCAGAATAATCAAACCTCCCCACAAGCCGTTCAGGTCGGGGTCGAGGTTGGGGCTGGCTACCATACCCGGTTCGATTTCGTCAGCCACCGATGTAAAAATAATGGGCTGGGTTGCAGTTCCTTCGGCGTAAAGCTTTGCACCACGGGCAATAATTAATGCGGTTGCATTGGCGCCGGTTCCGGCCTGCCCTTTAATAATAACTCCGGGTTGAATGGTAAGGCTGACTCCCGAAACTACGGCAATACGGCCACCGAGAATATAGGTTTTACCGGTTTCCCATGTGGTGTTGGCGGTAATGTTACCGGTAATGGTTATGGTATCATCTTCGGGAATTTCTTCTTCGGGATCGCACGAAGTAAGCACCATTGCAGAGGCTGCAAGAATCATCATCAAATAAAACAGTTTTTTCATAGCTTGTAGTTTTTTGTTTATCGTTTATTCATGATGCAAATAAATACTGATATTCCGGGATAGGTTTTAAGCGATACCTAACGAATCATTATTTATTTGTTAAGGATAAACCGGGAATGTTAAGGAAGTGTAAAGTCCCGGTACAACAACTACGAAATTACTATATCAGCTTAAAATTGAAAAACGGAACAAAACATTAATTCACTGTATTTATGACAGTTACAATAAATTAAGCTTATTTTTCATCGAGTTTCAAACTCCATGAGGCAGCCCCAATATACTCATCGAACCGGATAATTCCCGAGGTTTTATTAAAATATACCCGCTGCACATTGGTTTCGTTGAAATTAACATTTGTAGCCCGGTAAACCCCTGTAAACACTGAATCCGAAACAGTGAAATCACCAACTGAGTCTATTTCGGGCATCAAATCAACGTAAGGACCATCGTTTTCGAAATCAAATTCAAACGAATACCCAAATAGCGAATAATAAAAGCGTTGGCTTTCGTCGGATGACTGAATTAACAATTTAAGAAGTGTAAACTCCTCACTTCCGTTTTCGGTGGAAACCTTAACTTCGGCAAAGCGCTCACAGCCACAGATTCCGTTCAGATCGCTGCATGTAT
>JAGOEF010000266.1 GCA_017997855.1 Bacteroidales bacterium | reverse complement strand
GAAAACATTGTTATGAAAAAAGACATTTTGATATATGCCGAGATAATTGACGGTAAAGTAACCGACAATGCCCTCGAACTGATAGGTGAAGCCCGACGTCTGACAAGTCTTTTGCCGGATGGAGGACGCGTGATTACGGTAGTTTTGGGCAAAGCCGTAAGGCAGCACGCCGATTTTCTGGCTGCCTATGGTTCCGAACTGGTGGTGATTTTCGAAAACAATATGCTTGAACACTACCGAAGCGACCTGTACGGTGAGGCGCTTACGGCTGTAATCAGAAAATACAGTCCTGAAATTGTATTGATTGGTTCCAGTTACCGTGGATCAGAAATTGCTCCTACCGTGGCAGCCAAACTACGTACCGGACTTGCAGCCCATTGCACCGAATTAAAAATAGACAGCACAGGGCAATTCATTCAGGTAGTTCCGGCTTTCGGCGGAAAAGTACTGGGCGATATTCTCACCCCAAAACACCGGCCAAAAATGGCAAGTATAAAACCCGGCATTATGCAGAAGCGACCTATAGAAGCCTGCAGTGCCTCTATTGAAGAATTTACGGCCGATATTCAGGGTCTGGGCAATGCCATTAAATTTTTGGGCGACGAAAGAATCAGTACCTCGGGCAAGCCACTGCACGAAGCCGAATGCATAATCGGAGGAGGTTTTGGCATTGGAAGCAAAGAAAACTGGGCAGTCCTCGAAGAGCTGGCAACGCTGCTCAACGGAGCCACCGGCTGCACACGCCCCGCCCTCGACGAAGGCTGGACAACCGGAGAGCAGACCATGATTGGCACCAGTGGCGTTGCTGTCAGGCCTAAGGTTTATATCAACGCGGGTATTTCGGGGGCTGCCCATCACACCTGCGGAATGAAAGACGCCGGGCTGGTTATCAGTATCAATAAAGATGAGAATGCTGCCATTTTCGGAAGTTCCGACATAAAAATTGTTGCCGATTGGAAACAGATTCTTCCTATACTCATCGAAAAAGTGAAAGAAGCAAAAAGCGCAAAATAATACCCTCACAACCATGAAGAATATTGCCCGAAAATTATCAATAACAATAGTATTCTTCGCCATCTGTGCAAATGTCCTGATCTGTCAGACTGATACGGTTGATCAAGCACTCAGGAACTCCGATATTGTTATCGGTGAATCCATTATTTTGCATTCGGAAATTCTGGGTGAAAACCGCGAAATAATGATTCATGTGCCCCGTGAATTTCAGCCGGACCTTGACACCGTGTACTATCCGGTGATGTATGTATTCGATGCGGGTACCGCATTTCTGCCTGTTGTGGCTTTGATGACGCAACTGAGCACTTCGATGGCTGATGAGATTTGTCCTCAAATGATTGTAGTAGGCATTAATCACCCCGACAGAAACACAGACCTGGGGCTGGAACTTGATACTAACCAAAAAATCAGTGCCGGCAGTTTAGAAGCGGATAAATTCACTGCATTCATCGAAAAAGAGCTAATGCCTTACATCGATTCTCACTATCATACAATACACTACCGGGCACTTGTAGGATACTCGCTGGGCGGGCTAAAAGCAATGCATATTCTTGCCTATAAACCCTATTTATTCAATGCCTACATTATCATCGATCCCAGCCTCGGACATTACGACAATCAATGGTTTATCCGGTCAGCCGACAACATAAGAACCGTTGATCTTAATGAAAAATCAGTATTTCTGGCCATGGCCCAAACCATGAAAATGGGAACTGACACTTGTGCTATTAAACTCGATACAACCACCGATTCGAGGCACATGCGCAACATCATGCAGGCGGCCGAAAACTTCCGGAACAATGAATCAGATTTTGATTTCGGATGGAAATACTATCCTGACGAATATCACGGAAGTGTACCATTAATTGCGGAATACGATGGTTTTTACAAGATTTTCGATTGGTTTAACCTACAAAAAATCAGATATATTTATAAATCGAACGACAGCGCTTCGCAGGTGAAAGCAGCTGTTAAAACCCATTTCGAAACTGCCTCTCAACAAATCGGCATGCAATTCCTACCGCCCGAGGAGTATCTGACCAACCTGACTTTCTTCTTTTACGGCACCGGAAAATTCGATAAGGCCCTGGCAATATCAGAATTGTTGATTGAATATTATCCTAACAGTGTTAATGCCAATAAAATCAGGCAAATTCTACTGTATGAACAAGAATCGAAACCTAAAAACAAATGATTGCTCATTACTCAAAAATCGAAACTATACACATTACAAACCCTTAAATCACAATATCATGGCAGAACTCAAAACAAAACAGCACGGCGCAAGCGTTGAAGAATTCATCATGGCTTTTGCCGACAGTGAACAGAAGCAAAAAGACAGCTTCGAAATTATCAGGATTATGCAGGAAGTTACTGGCTGTGAGCCTGCCATGTGGGGCGCCTCGATGATTGGGTTCGGCAAATACCACTATAAGTCGGAAAAAAGCAGGCAGGAAGGCGATTGGCCATTGGTGGGATTTTCGCCCCGCAAAGCTGCCATTTCGCTCTATGTGTACTCGGGCTACCTCGGCTACACCGCTCAGGACGAAATACTCAAAGAACTCGGAAAATTCACCATGGGTAAAGGCTGCATCTACGTCAAAAAGCTGTCGGATATCGACACCGAAGTACTCAAAAAACTAATCCGCTCCACAGTTGATTTCCTGCAGCAGAAATACGGGAAATAATATAAACCTGTTGCAGGATTCTGTCCTTTCAATACTCGACTGTCGTTAAATATCCAAAACAACCGAATGCATCGGATGCAGTATGGGTATGACATGTCATTACAGGCGGAATCCAAGCCCCAGCCTTACAGCGACACCAATAGGACCTTGTCGAAAATCGAAAATACCGTTCAATCGCTGATTGGGTTCAATAGCGGGGTTATCAATCCGCGTCAGCATATATTCGGCAGTTACCAACGCCAATGGCAGGTTCACATCAAGAAACCACTTCTCGTTGATATTGTATTCTATACGCGGAATTACCGACAGATAGACACCGGTGCTGGTGGTCGTAATCGGGTATTCCGACGAAAGCAAAGGGATGGTTTTGTTTCGATTGAAAAACGGACATGCAGAAAACCCAAGTGACAGACCCAGCTTTTCCCAATTCCGCCTTTTAAATAAGCCAAGCGAATATTCGTATCGCAGATAACATTCGAAATGCCGCACATCTTCACCCCCAATTGCCGGGCTGGCGACCCCGGTGGAATCGACATAGAAGTACTCTTCGCTATAATCGTTATCGTAACGCAGACGCGATATTTCAAGATAGTGGGCATTACCACGGGGATTTTTTATTTTGACAGCCGGTGAAAAACCAAAACCATTGAACTCTCGGGTATATAGCCGGTGGCTAACCCCATCGGTACTACCTTCGCCCCGGTACAAGTATCGTGAACTCAGGTCAAAATTAGAATAGAATAAAGACGAAAGTTTTTTCGGAGTGTCCTGAGAATAAGCCCAA
>JAGOEF010000265.1 GCA_017997855.1 Bacteroidales bacterium | reverse complement strand
TCGAAGGAATTAGAAACGACAATACTTCCACAATTTCCCTATTTAGGTTATTCCTGCGAAGGTTTTGTGGGCGAGGTGGGGCAAGAATACCGCCTTGATATTTATTATGGCAGCAAGCATTATTTCGCATATACCACGATTCCCGAACCGGTAACTATTGACAGTGTATGGTTTACATTGCTCAGAGACCGCGATTCGCTTGGTGTACTGAGCTTCAGGTATAACGACCCACCCGAACCGCGAAATTTTTATGCGCTTCACACACGTGTGGAGGGCGAGCAGCAGGCTTTTTACAAACCATATTACGGTTCGCATATCGACGATGACCTGTTTGATAACGGGGCTGTGGTAGTTTATGGTGGGGTTACCCGTGGAACCGACATGAATTCATTCTTTTATGAAGAACTCGAAGATGAGGAATGGCTGAATTCGGTTGCATTCGGAAAGGAGACTACCGTCGATATCCGTTTGTCAAGCATCGATTCAGACCATTATCAGTTTTGGAACAGCTACTACCGGCACATGATTACATGGGGTAACCCGTTTACCAATCCGGCAACGGTAAAGACCAATATTCAGGGTGACCCCGGTCTGGGTGTTTGGGGTGGTTATGGCACCAATATTGTTAGGGCTTATATCACCGATAGTGCAACAATTGAAATATTACCATGAGAAAAATTCTACTTCTTTTTTTGTTGATACCTGTTTTTTTGAAAATTTCGGGGCAGGATATGAAACCATTGAGTTGGTCATATTCGATTAAAGAGTGCAGCGAACAAAAGTTTGTTTTGTCGGTTCAGGCCAATATTGCGCCTCACTGGTACATCTATGCCGAAAATATGCCCGATGGCGGTCCGCTTCCTATGATTATCCGATTCGACGAAACTACCGATGCCATTCCGGGAGAGCCTTTACGGACTGATAAAGCACCAAAATCCATGTACGACGATGTGTTCGAAATGAATGTGAATTACTACGAAGATACAGCCGTATTTGTCCGTAAATTTGTGCCACCCGGAAATAAATTCGAAGCCCTGCTTTATACCGAAACACAGGCATGCTACAAAAAAGACGGTCAGTGTATTCTGATTGTTGAAGAAACGCTGTTGCAGTTCGAAAAGCTGGATGGACACTGGCAGATTAGCGCAATAAAAATAATCAATCAATAAGTTTATGATCGAAAAAGTGAAATGCCTGATTATCGGATCGGGCCCGGCAGGATATACTGCCGCCATCTATGCGTCGCGTGCCAATTTGTCACCCGTAGTTTACGAAGGACTTGAGCCCGGAGGACAATTAACCACCACCACTGAAGTCGAGAATTTTCCGGGTTACCCCGAAGGCGTTACCGGTCCGGTTATGATGGAAGATCTGAAGAAACAGGCTTCGCGGTTTGGTGCCGATATTCGTTTTGGAATTATAACCGAAGTTGATTTTACTGCACGGCCATTTAAAGCGGTTGCCGACGAAAGTCACCACATCGAAGCCGAAGTGGTAATAATTGCTACAGGGGCATCGGCAAAGTATCTCGGACTTGAGTCGGAGCAAAAATTCCGTGGCAGAGGGGTGTCGGCCTGCGCTACCTGCGATGGTTTTTTCTATCGTGGTAAAGATGTTGCCGTAGTTGGTGGGGGAGATACTGCAGCCGAAGAAGCCAGCTATCTGGCTGGTTTGTGCCGCAAGGTGTACCTTATTGTACGCCGTAATGAACTGCGCGCATCTAAGGCTATGCAGCAAAGGGTGTTTAATACCCCGAATATTGAAGTCCTGTGGAAACATCAGACTAAAGAGATCGTGGGTGATTTTTCGGGAGTTACCGGTGCTATTTTGGTGGACGATTTGCAAAAAGAGCGCAAAATTGACATTCATGGTTTCTTTGTGGCAATAGGGCATCACCCCAACAGCGATGTTTTTAAGAAATATCTCAACACCGACGAAACAGGATACATCATTACACAGCCTGGTACCACGCGGACCAATATCCCCGGTGTTTTTGCCTGTGGTGATGTACAGGATAAACACTACCGCCAGGCTATTACTGCTGCCGGATCAGGATGTATGGCTGCGATCGATGCGGAGCGTTTTCTCAGCGAAAACTAATATGACCCGAAAACAACGCTTCTCACATATTATTTCCTGGTTCACCGAAAACATGCCTCAGGCCGAAACGGAACTTGTGTTTAAAGACCCATATCAGTTGCTGGTGGCTGTTATTCTATCCGCACAATGTACCGATAAAAGAGTTAATTCCATTACTCCGGCTTTTTTCAGGCGTTTCCCTGATGTAAATGCCCTGGCTGAAGCCTCACAGGATGAGGTATTCGAACTCATTAAGTCGTGCTCCTACCCGAACAACAAAGCAAAACACCTTAACGAAATGGCAAAAACCTTGTGCAATACATTTCAGGGTATTGTCCCCTCTGATGTTGAGGAACTGATCACACTGCCCGGTGTAGGACGAAAAACCGCACATGTGATTGCTTCGGTGGCTTTTAATCAGGCTAAAATGGCGGTCGATACGCATGTTTTCAGGGTCTCGAACCGAATGGGACTGGCCGTAAAGGCAACCACACCCCTGGCTGTCGAAAAGCAATTGGTGCAATATATTCCTGAAGGGTTGATACATAAGGCACATCACTGGTTGATACTCCACGGTCGCTATGTTTGTAAGGCCAGAAATCCGATGTGTTCGGCGTGTGGTGTTTCGGCTTATTGTAAGTTTTATCAGCAATTACAAAAGAAGCTTGTTGATAACTAAACACACATAATTTTAACTATCGCTGGCTATAATTTGATATATTTGTTGGCTTATTATTGAGAGATTGATGGAGAATACGATTAAAGCAACTGTGATTGAAGCAGTTAAGGCAATATACAAGAAAACGCCCGAGTTTTCGGATGTTCAGATTCAAAACACCCGAAAAGATTTTGAAGGCGATTATACCCTGGTGGTATTCCCATTGTTAAAATATTGCAACAATAAACCCGAAGCTATTGCCAAAGAGTTGGGCGTCTATCTGAAAAATAAGTTGCATGATATTTCGTCGTATAATGTGGTGAAGGGCTTTTTGAACCTTCGAATGACCAGCGAATACTGGATTAACAGGCTCAACGATATGGTGCTGATTCAAGTAACAAAAGCACCTGTGGTTTCGCCACCACGCTATATGATTGAATTCTCTTCGCCAAATACCAATAAACCCCTGCATCTGGGCCATATCCGGAATAACCTGATTGGTGATGCGGTTTCCAGGATTCTTAAGGAAGCAGGCATTGAAGTGATTACAGTGAATCTCGTCAACGACAGGGGAATTCATATATGTAAATCAATGCTGGCCTATCAGCTTTTTGGTAAAGGCGAAACCCCTGATTTGGTTGGATTGAAGGGTGACAGACTGGTAGGTGATTATTATGTGCTTTTCGATAAAGTACATAAGGAGCAGATTGCTTCACTTGTGCAGCAGGGCATGAGCGATAAGGAAGCTGCG
>JAGOEF010000264.1 GCA_017997855.1 Bacteroidales bacterium | reverse complement strand
CTGTGTAATTGTTACACCCAATCACGACATGGATGAAGAAATTCTTGCGGTACTGGGTAAGAAGTCGATGGCCTACCTGGGTTTGATAGGCAGTAAGGTGAAAATTGCCAGCTTGCGTAAAGTTTTCCTACGTGATAACATCCTCAGCGAAAAAGAACTCGACCGCGTTGATATGCCGATCGGCATTAAATTCAATGCCATTGCCCCTGCCGAAATAGCCATCAGTATTCTGGCAAAACTGATTGATGTAAAAAACACCCGGGCAGCCGTATAAGCCATGTTTTGGTTTTTCATGTAAGCATTATATCTGTGATTTCGTGTCACTAAAACGCTTGTCTAATAATGCTTTAATCAGTGGGTAGGCTAACGGGGCAGTTTGTTTTTCCACATCAATGATTACCGGGTTTTCTATCGACCAGTTGGCAATTACCTGATTGACCATGCTGCTGCGAACCACAAAAATCATCGGAATTTCGAAATGCTTCAGCAAATTGTCGATACTGTGCGCCCAGCCCTGATTGTCGAGTTCCATCGGGCCTATTTCATCTATCACAATAAGTTGCGATGTCTGGTTGTTTTCAACCGACAGGGCTTTTTGTCCAAAAGCTACACCTTCGCGATGTAAATAATATTTCCCGATCTGTATCATATTGCTGCTACCGGTAATGCGCGACAGAACAACCCGTTCTCCGGTAGCCACATTAATTACATCGTAGCCAATTCTGAGATTGTTTTCGAACACATCGGGAGCCGCAATTCCACCCACAGGGATGTTTTCTTTTTTCAACAAGCTGATAAGCTCCAGCAGCATCGTTGTTTTTCCATGGCGAATTTCTCCTGTGATGATTATGATGTTCTTCTTTGCTTTTTGGTTGAGCTTGATTTTCTCGAGCAATGATTCCGACTGCATTACAATTTGACTGAGTATGGAAACCGGTCGTCGGAAAATTAATTTAAAATCGGGTAAGTTGGCTATTAAAGCAGGCAGGGTGTCGAAGGCGATTTCGAGTGCGGGTGTAAGTTGTCGCATTGGGGTTCTGGCAAAGAAATTCCTGATAACAGGGTTGCTCAGCTCGGTGCCGATAACGGCAAATCCCATGATCATTATTGCAGCCCTTACGTTCATCTGCAATCCAATCATCAATCCATCCGTCCAACTGATGGTATTGGCACTGAATTTCGAAAAAAGAATACTGCTTAGCATGGTAATGGCAACAAAAGTTAACCAGAATCCCGGTTTTTTCAGTCGCCGGAGGGCTGATTTATAGCGGATAGACCATATAGCAGCCAGCGCTATCGCTACCTGACTCCACCATAACCAATGGGTGAAATTCAGTAAGATTAACGCAGCTATCAGGCCTGAAACATCAACAAGCAACCAAAGCAGTGAGTGACTGAACGGGGCAAGGGGTTTGGGAGCCGGGTTCCGGTACACGGCACTCCCTTGCGACATGCCGGTTCCGTGCCGGTGAGTGGCTGCTTTTTTGCCGATATAAATCCCCAGTCCGGCAGCCAGCAATCCCAACAGCAAATAAAAGATCCAAAGTGCGATGATTGGTGACCAGATGTTTTCGATTTGGAAGTGCAGTTGTTTTTGGGCAAAGAGTGTCAGGTTCCTGTAGAGTTCCACCAGGTTGAACCCATAAAGAATCAGATACGCAGCAATTTTATGCACAAAGGTCCACGACATGGCGAGCATTCCACCGAGGAGGTATGCTAAAATATTTCTCCGAAAAATTGTAACGGATAATTGGAGCAGGAGTGCTTCAAACAAAATTGCTATCATCGGGCTTAGTATCACGGCACTTGGCGAAACGGCTTTCATGAGGGCACAAATTACACCGGAGCGCCATATCAGGCCTCTGTCTTTCCAGATATAGCTCACCGAGATGAGCAGGATAATGCCAATGGCAGTGAGGAAGATGCCGGCAAAGGGCAGCTTCAGGTTATGCAACAAGCTTCCGAGAACAATTTCGGATGATGCCCACAGGCAACCCAGTACGGCCGCCCTGAGCCAGGTGTCCGACAGTTTTTTAACCAGCATTTTTGAGTATGCAGATTTTTTGCGCTCCATTCATAAATAAATGATAGCCAGCTGCACCTTCGGCTATGGCACGAAAAACACGGTCGGCATCAACTACGCGGGTAGTGCCGATGGTGTGAACGCCGCGCGAAAACAATACATCGGGTATCAATCCGGCGCTGGGGCCAACCACTATTACTTGTTTTTGTTGCGGCATCAGCGAAAAGAGCTGGTCGAAGGTATTGTTGGCCAGGCTTGAACCGGTAACGATAATTACATCGGACTCCTGAAATACTTCGGATGCATTGGCTGTGGGCCGGTAATACTTTTTAAATTCAGGAGGAACGGCATATTCGTTAAGTTCTAGGACAGTGAGGTTTGACCTGCTGTTGGCAATTTTATGCATATAGGAGTGGAAAGCACCGATCAGACAAATTGACTTTGGCTCATTGAGGTTAACGAACCCGATAGGGTCTTGATTTTGGATGATGGTGTAGGCAGAGGCCGAAAGCAGTTCCTGCGATGCCGCATTGATGGCTGCGAGTTTAACCACATCGAGTGTGCCGGGCTCGTTGCGGAATTCGAACAAGTCGAAGAGCTTTTGCCCGCTGATGTGTCCTGGTGAAAATGCTGTGATTTCGCGGCTCCGGTTGCGCTGGCAACAATTCAGGCTGGCTGCCTCCATGCTCGAAAGACCGCAAAACCCGCTGGATAGTTGCACTGCAGCAAAAAACGGCCCGAGCTGAACTCTTTGTATGGTGGTTTGGAAGAACTTTTCGGAGTATTGTGTTTTTAGCAAGGCAATGGTTTCATCTAAAATCATGGAAGCAGGGTGTTTTGCGTTATTGCCGCATGGTTTACAATTGTTATTCGTTGGATTCTCGTTACAAATTTGTAAAAATTAATTGTTGTCTGGTAGCATTGTTGAAAGAAAAGGCGGAAAGGGATGCCTGAAGAATGATATATCAGTTGTTTAAAATCGTATTTTTGCAACAAACCCGATGAGAATGATTTGGAAAAGGGCTATATGGTTTTTGGCAGTTTTGTGTGTTGCTACCGGCACCTATGCGCACAAGCGCGCGCTGTATAATGTGGTGATTGACACCGATGGCGGGCAGGATGATTTCAGGGCTGTTACCCTTTTTTGCGCTTCATCCGATTTCAATATCAACGCAATATGTTCGACCGATGGGGTGCTGCATCCCAACGAAACAGCGAGCTATTTTTATTACCTGATGCGTAGGTTCGGGCACGAAGGCATCCCTATTGGAGTGGGTAAAGACCGGAAGATTAAAAAGCCGTATCGTGAACATGCTTCGAAAGGATGGCAACAGCTTTTTACCAACAGTAAGCCGCTTGATTTGCCCGATGCCTCGCAGGTGCTTTTCGAAGCCATCGGTAACGAGGACAAAACAACGATAGTTATTGCTCTGGGTCCGTTGGGAAACATTGCCGATTTGTTGAC
>JAGOEF010000263.1 GCA_017997855.1 Bacteroidales bacterium | reverse complement strand
CCGAAAGTGTCGCAAACTGCTGGTCGGCTTTCAGGTTGGGATACTGCTCCACGGTAACCATAAGGCGGCTGAGTGAGCCACTCAGGTCGTCTTGTGCAGCCTGGTATTTTGCAATATTTTCTTCGGTAAGGTTATCGGCATTAATTTCGATGCTGGTGGCTTTGGCACGCGCCTCGATAACAGCTGTCAGGGTGGATTTTTCGAAATCGGCATATCCTTTCACGGTATTCACCAGGTTGTCGATCAGGTCGTAGCGGCGCTGATAGGCAGTTTCAACCTGCGACCACTGCTTTTTCACTGTCTCATCTTTTTCGACACAGCGGTTATACACCCGCACACCCCAAATAGTGAGCAACACAAGGATAATTAAAATCGGAGTTCCCCACAACATTGCGCCCAGACAACCCAGGCCTTTTACTTTAGGATCTTTTGGTTTTTCGGCATTCATATTCATTAGTTTTTGTTTAGTGTAAAAATACAATATTATGCAATATAAATAAAAAAAAAGCTGCCCTTTTTACAGGCAGCTTTTCGAATAATAAAAAGACAGACTATTTGGCCACTTTTTCGAGCCATCTAACCATTAACAACATCACCGTCATTGAAAGCAGACAAGCACAAACAAAAATTGTCCAGGTACCGGTCATTGATATTTTTTCGTAGAAAATAGCACCAATAAAAAGAAGTGAGTTACCAATAGCTGTAGCACACAGCCAAAGACCCTGCATCATACCCTGTAGTTTCGGGGGAGCTACTTTCGAAACGAATGAAATTCCAAGAGGAGAAATAAATAATTCTGCCACTGTGAGAATAAAATAAGTACCCAGCAACAGGAATGGTGTTACACGTTGTGCATCGGGCAAGCCACCCATGGCAGTAATTTCCGATTTCAGGGGAAGACCCATCGAGCCAAGACTCATTACAACATAAGCCAATGCAGCTATGAGCATACCAATTACAATTTTTCGGGGTGTAGATGGTTCTTTGCCCCTGGCACGCAACCAACCAAAAATTGCAATAATAATAGGGGTAAGAAATACAACAAAGAATGGGTTAATCGACTGGAACAATTCAGCACCCTGAAGTGTGGTAAATCCCAGGTTAACTTTCAGCGAAGACAGGTTGGTATAGTCTTTTGCAAAGTAGGTTAGCGTTAAGCCATTCTGATGGAAAGAGAACCAGAAGAAAATAACTACTGCAAACACGGCAAACAAAGCATACAGACGTTGTTTCACTTCGGATGCACTCATTTCAATCTCGGTGGAATTGAGATTTCTTGCTTTTTTATCAGCAGGATTCGGGAATTTTTTCTTATTCAGAACATAAATCAATAACGAAATTGCCATAGCACCAATGGCCACTGCGAATGCATAATGGAAACCGGTGGCAAAAATATTCAGGTACTCGTTGGCAAAAGCGGTCATGTCGGTACCGGTATATCCGGCTTCAGCGGCAACGGCAGGTAAAGATTCTACCGGATTGCCGGCAAGATAAGAATGGCACAATTCGGGAAGATTCGATTTATAAAGATATCCGTGCGATTCAACCCACCAGTTTCTAACTCCAACAGCAGCTAACGGGGCAAAAATTGCACCTACATTGATAAACATATAAAACCACTGAAAACCAGAGTCGCGAAGTTTTGAATACTTCTCGTTGTCGTACATCTGACCAACCAGTGCCTGCAAGTTTCCTTTAAACAAACCATTCCCAAAGGCAATGATAAACAAACCGGTACACGTTAATGCAAGAAACATGTTGAATTGATCTTTTGGTACCGGTGTACCTGTCGGAATAGCAATGGTAAAGTAGCCTACTGCCATTAGAATTAACCCGATTAAAATTGTCGATTTGTATTTCCGGGTTTTATCAGCTATTAAACCGCCAACAAAAGCAAGAATGTAAATCGAAAAATAGAAGATGGAATAGATAATACCGGCCTTCGTTTCGGATAATCCGAATTTTGCCATCAGGAACAACGACAAAATAGCCATCATCGTGTAAAACCCAAAACGCTCTCCCATGTTGGCCAGCGATGCTGCCAGTAAACCTTTAGGATGATTTTTGAACATAATCTGTGTAGTTAAATTGTTATAAATTTTTTCATTCAGGGCAAATATAAAAATCTTTTTTTACTGTTCAAGTTTTATTTATTGGCATTACTGTATAATT
This sequence comes from Bacteroidales bacterium, assembly GCA_017997855.1. The sequence goes on along the minus strand of JAGOEF010000263.1, from coordinate 1,317 downwards.
TTGCAGAAACTATACGAATGAAAGTATTCACCGCATCGCAAATCAAGCAGCTCGATCAGGCGACCATTACACTGGAGCCGGTGTCGTCGCTGCAATTGATGGAGCGCGCTTCGCGGGGCTTGTGCAACTGGATTCTTGGTAAATTTGATACCACAAAAGTATTTTATTTCTTTTGCGGCAGCGGCAATAATGGTGGCGATGGATTGGCTTTAGCCCGCATGTTATTACAGGAAAATTATACATGTCGTGTGTTTTTAAGCAGCGAGAACGGTACTTTATCGCCCGATGCGGCTTCCAATCTTCTGCTGCTGAAAAATATTGACGGAGCTTGCATCGAAACCCTCGGTGCTATTGAAGCATTTCCTGAATTTCCCGAAAACGCGGTGCTGGTTGACGCCTTGTTTGGCTCTGGTTTAAGTCGTCCGGTAACCGGTTTCGAAGCCGCAATAATTGATGCGATGAACGCTTCGGGCAAACCTATAATTGCTATTGACATACCCTCGGGCTTGTTTGCCGAAGACAATACGGGCAATATCGGAGCTGTGATTCGGGCATGCTACACCCTGAGTTTTGAAGCTCCGTTCCTCAGTTTCTTTTTCAGCGAAAACGAAGTATATACCGGGCAATGGTTTATCATCGGAATTAATCTTTACGGCCCAGTCAAAGAAAAAACTGGTAGCCCGTATTATTGGGTCGAAGCCGCTGATGTAAAAAAGATAGTAAAGCAGCGTGGCCGTTTTTCCCACAAGGGAAATTTCGGGCATGCACTGCTTGTTGCCGGTTCAAAAGGCAAAACCGGTGCTGCAATTCTGGCTGCGCGTGCCTGCTTGCGCGCAGGTTGTGGTTTGCTCACCTGCCATGTACCACTGTCCTCGTACCCAATTATTCAGGCAGCATGTCCCGAAGCCATGTCGGAAACCGATGAGCATACCGATTATATTACACATCCTGGAGATACAGAAAAATACGATGCTCTTGGCATTGGCCCGGGGTTGGGAACTCAGCCCGAAACTGCTGCGATGCTGATAAACCTGATTGCAAACTCAAACAAACCCTTATTGCTCGATGCCGATGCGTTGAATATCATTGCCTTTAACAGCGAATTGCTTGACAAGCTTCCCGAAAATTCGATTTTAACACCACACCCAGGCGAGTTCAGACGGCTTTTTGGCAAGGCGGAAAATTCGTTTGCTGAACTCGAAAAGCAACGTCGGTTATCGCAACAATATAAAATAATAATCGTCAGAAAAGGAGCATGTACTGCCACTACCCTACCCGATGGCAGCTGTTATTTTAACAGTACCGGAAATCCGGGTA
>JAGOEF010000262.1 GCA_017997855.1 Bacteroidales bacterium | reverse complement strand
CCTTTCATTGATGCAGCACGTATTCCATCTCCAAACGAAATGGCTTTTATGCCTGGAATCGAAAACATAGCATGGCTCATTAAGGACTCCAATGAGTCGAAATAGGGTTCACCCAATCCGGCAGGCACGCCAAATATATCGCAATGGACAATGCCTCCTAACGAATCGCCGGAAACCACTGCTGCTGAAACAACGGCCTCAAAATCGCTGCTGCCACCAATCTCTTTTAGAAAAGCCTGATAACTTACTCCGGGGGTAATTTTAGCTGCCACAATCCCGGCGGCAACAAGTGCAACGGTTGTGCGCCCAGAGAAAAAACCACCCCCTGAAAGCGTTTTTTCGTGACCATACTTTACCGCTGAGGTAAAATCGGCGTGTCCGGGACGATAAAATCCACCGAAATCGTAATCCTGCGGACGCGTATTATTGTTTTTAAAAGCAATTTCGATTGTGTCTCCGGTTGTATAATTATTACTGACTCCCCTTCGAAGTTCAGGGATATCGTCTTCGAGTCGTGCGGTAGTACCGGAAACCAGCGGTTTGCGTCGGTGCAGGGCGGATAAAAAATCATCGACCGTCAGGGGAACCCCCGCAGGACATCCTTCGATTATCACGCCAATTTCAGGTGCATGCGATGCACCGAATAATTGAACTGTAAAAATATTTCCAAAAGTATTCATTGTATTTTCCCTCCCAAATTGCCCAGTGTTTCAAAAAACGATGGGTACGATTTAGTCACACATTCAGTATCGCTAATGCCCAAACCTTCGGAAGATGCCAGTGCCATTACCGAAAAAGCCATAGCCAGACGGTGATCGCCCAATGAATCGAGAATGGCAAAACGCAATGTTCCACCGCCCTCAACATACAAGCGCCCGTCATTAAAAACAGAAGTCACACCCACTTGCTGCAATGCTTCCACGATTCCCTTCAGACGATTACTTTCCTTGTAAGCCAATCGCGAAACACCGGTAAAAATCGACCTGCCCGAAGCATACGTCGCCAGCACCGCAGCCACAGGGAACAAATCGGGACAATCGCTGAAATCAAATTCAAAAGCTTTAGGTTTGGACTTCTCTACCAGAACACTGTTACCTGATATACGAGTTTCGACTCCGGCTGATTTCATCAATTGTATTACCCTGCTATCAGCTTGCTTTGAATCAGGCTTGAGTCCCATCAATTGCACTGATCCACATAAGGCTCCTGCAAGAATCCAAAATGCAGCACTACTCCAGTCGGCTTCGGCTTCTGCCTGAAAACTTTGATATGATTGATTTCCAATAATTGATATAATGCCCTGATTGTTTTCGTTTACCACAACTCCACACAGTTTCATAAGCTCAATGGTCATATCAATATAAGGCCGGCTGACAGCATTGCGTATATCGAGTAACGAATTCCCATCGCAGACAGGCAATGCCATTAACAAACCTGAAATAAACTGAGATGAAGTCGTGGCGTTGGGCATATAATGACCGGATTTTAGCTTTCCGGAAACCACCGAAAATGGCAGATAATCTCCACCGGCTTTTACAATCAGGCCTGTCTCTGACAAAAAACGCAGCTCACGAACCACAGGCCGTTTCAATAAAGTCTTATTCCCGGTAATGGTAAATGGAATTCCCGCAGTGGACAAAACAGGGCTGAACAGGCGTGCACACAAGGCTGATTCTCCACAATCGAAAACAGCTTGTTCTTCAAAAAACAGATTTCCGCCAACAGACAAAGAACATGGAGATTCTTCAACGTGCTTACACGAGCGGGCAATAGAAACGGCTGACAAAACATCCGCTGATTTTCCGGGATTGACAATCTTCGACTCTCCATTTGCCAGCAATGCAGCTGCCATCATCCGCTGCACATGGCTTTTGGATGGAGGCGGATAAATACTGCCCTGCAAGTCCGATGGCAAAATATGCATCATAGTTTGGTCATCAGTTTTTGCAGTTCTTCGGGACTGAAATCATAAATCATGGTTTCACCGATGTTTCGCAACAGAATCATTCTGATGTTGCCTTCCGTGTTCTTTTTATCATTTATCAGGGCTTGCCACACAACTTCATCCACGGGGAACCTGTTGTCGATACGAAAGCGGGCTAAAATTGCTGTGAGCTTTTCGACTGTATTGGAATTGCAGACATTCAAAAGTTCAGAAATACGGGCTGCAATATACATCCCTGCTGCAACGGCTATTCCATGCTGAATGCCGTGAGTAAGTTCGATGGCATGGCCAAAACTGTGACCAAAATTCAAATGTTGTCGTTTGCCAAAATCATACTCATCATCAATTACAAAACCCGATTTTATATGTATTGATGCTTCAATCAGGTAATTTAAGGTATCAATATCTCTCAGCATGATGGCATCGGCATGAGTAACCAGGTAATCATATAGGTTTTTATCAGCTATGACTGCGTATTTCACAATTTCGCCCAATCCGCTTTTATACTCTTCATCGGGCAGGGTTTCGAGCAAAGCCACATCGCAAATTACCCATTCGGGCTGGTTGAAAACGCCAATCAGATTCTTCAGGTTTCCGTAATTGATACCGTTTTTTCCCCCGACACTGGCATCAGCCATAGCCAGCAAGCTGGTAGCAACAAATGCAAAACGGCAACCTCTTTTATAAACCGAGGCAGCAAACCCTGCCATATCGAGTACAACACCACCACCAAAACCCAGAATAAAGGTATCACGTCCGGCATTGCGTCCCAGCAAACCGTTGATAATAAATTCAATACCTTCCCATTGCTTCCGGTCCTCTCCGGCAGGCATCACCAAACAATCGTACTGACTAAGTTTATCTGAATAAAAAGAATAAACATTCTCGTCAGTAATAACAATGCTTTTATCAGGAAGACGCAATTCCAATTCGGCAAATGCGTCGCACAGCATTACCGGATATTTATTATTGGTGTGAATAATTATTTCTTCGTAGGCTGTATTCATTGCATGCAAATATCAATCTGTAAAAATACGATTAATACGCTAAAAATACAATTTATGGCCGAAATCGCAGAAATCAAACCAGGTAATTCGAAAATAAAATCAATTACCTTTGAATCAGAATCTTAGTAATTAATGTATGTGATGGGTGTGTGATTGTAACTATATAAACTCCATCTTGCAAATTGGCAACTCCAAATGTAAAATCTTTGTCTGCACAAAGCGAGATACATGAAGAAAAATGTACCCTCCCACTCACATCAATTAATTGAATTTGTGCATTCTCAACAACCTGTGTTGAATGTATTACCACTGTGTTATCGCGGTTCAGTACGGTATAAACAGGAATTTTAATCTGCATTGCATCTGAAATACCGGTAATAACTCCGCTGAGGTAAACAGGTGCTGACCACACATAATCGCCATCTTCCTGAATGGCCCGAATGTATACATATTTATCGGTATATAGTGTCATAAGAATGGTGGTATCAACTTCGGCAGGCGAAGCAAACGATACCAGTAAACCATTGTCAGACCGAAACTCAATCGATG